>CAXTCQ010000006.1:0-77566 GCA_964242965.1 uncultured Calothrix sp.
CTCCCCTACCTCCCCTTCTTCCCTACTCCCTACTCCCTACTTCTTACAGGCGGAAGTCATTTAAATAAGTCATAGTTAAAATAAAGTAATTATTGTCAAGTTTTTTTAAGCAAAACTGCGTAATCGTGCCTGGGTAGAAAACTGGAGGAATGGCTGTGGGTGATGAAAGTTTTTCCGATTTAGAGTCAGAAAAATCGGTGTCGGTTGAGGACGGTGAATGGGAACGAGAACCGAAACGGCAGCGAAGATGGTTGACACCGTTGCTGTTAGGTACTGGTTTAGGAATTGCTGTAGCACTCGGAGGAATCAAAGTTCTCAGTCAGCGTCCAACAGCGCCAAAAACTGCAACATCGAAAGCAGTACAGATTGCCCCTTCGATGACTGTAACTGTTGCCGCTGCGGAAAGCACAAGTATTGGACGCACCCTGATAACAACTGGTAGCGTTGCTGCACGCGATTTAACTCCGGTGTTACCGCAGGCAAATGGTTTGCTCGTTAAGCAAGTTCTTGTAGATGTTGGTAATAGTGTCAAAGCTGGACAAGTTATGGCAGTACTTGACAACTCGCTATTACAAGACCAAATTCGTCAAGCTAAAGCTGATGTGGAATCGAAGCAAGCTGATGTGGAATCGAAGCAAGCTGATTTATTATCAAAACAAGCAGCTTTAGAATCGAGTAAAGCTGCTGTAGCATCAAGTGAAGCAATTGTTCAGCAAAGACAAGCCGACCTAGCGCAAGCTAAAGCGAGATTGGTCGATGCAGAGCGAACTTTTCGCCGCAATCAAGAGTTATTTGGGCAAGGGGCAATTAGCCGCCAAATTCTCGATACGGCTGAAACCAACTTCGCAACTGCGAGGGAAGCTGTACGGTTAGCTGAGGCAAATATTCGCAGCGCTCAAGCAAATGTTAGCAGTGCCGAAGCTGGTGTCGGTAGTGCCGAGGCTGGGGTTCGCACGGCACAGGCAAATATTAGTAGCACCCAAGCTGGTGTAAAAAGTAGCCAAGCTAGAGTTCAACAAATTCAAACTCAACTCGGTCAAACTTTGCTGCGTGCGCCAGTTTCGGGAATTGTTGCTGAGAAGTTAACTAGGGTGGGTGATGTGACGGGTGTGCCGCCGCAAACACAGGTAAACACAGTAGTTGGAGGTTCGCAAAAGTTATTTTCGATTATTCAAGACGGTAAATTAGAATTACAAGCACAAGTACCCGACGTGCAGTTAGCACAGATAAGAATTGGTGCGAATGTTGATGTAACATCCGAATCGGATAATCGGATTCGATTGAAGGGAAGAGTTCGAGAAATTGAACCTGTGGTTAATCAAGTGCGACGCGAAGCAACGGTAAGAATTGATTTGCCACCGACAACTATGTTAAGACCGGGGATGTTTGCTCGTGCTGCGATCGCAACGTCATTTCTTACGGGTGTATCTGTCCCCCAAAAAGCCGTGCAAACCCTATCGGAAGGTGAAACGGTAGTATTCATGCTAACGGGTGAAGACAACAAGGGTGAGGGTTCGATTAAGGTAGACAAAGTTAGAGCGCAAAAAGTCGAAGTTGGAGAAATCCTCTTAGGCAACAAGGTCGAAATCAAACGTGGATTAAGAATAGGCGATCGCGTAGTCATCGATGGTGCCGGATATGTTAAAGACGGTGACACAGTACGAATTGCTGATAGTCAGTAGTCAGTGGTCAGTGGTCAGTAGTCAGTAGTCAGTAGTCAGTATTTACTATCTATTACTATTCCTAATTATTAACTCCTAATTATTAACTCCTACTCCTAACTCCTAATTATTAACTCCTAACTCTTAACTCCTAACTCTTAACTCTTAACTCCTAACTCCCTACTCCCTACTCCCTACTCCCTCATGTCTTTCAATATCTCTGCCTGGTCGATCAAAAAACCTGTTCCAACGATAGTTATATTTTTAATTTTGATGGTAGTGGGTTGGTTCTCGTTCACATCTTTGGGAATCGATACAAACCCCAATATTGACGTTCCAACTGTTTCTGTGACAGTTACGCAACCGGGTGCTGGTCCTGCGGAATTAGAATCGCAAGTCACTAAACAGATTGAAGATGCGGTTGCGGGGTTGGGAAATATTGACGAATTGCGTTCCACCGTTACCGATGGTTTGTCAAGGACGACAATCACTTTCGTTCTGGGAACAAATAGCGATCGCGCAACGAATGATGTTCGTAATGCTGTTGCCCAAATTCGTCAAAGTCTCCCCCAGGATATTAATGACCCTATAGTTCAGCGGTTGGATTTTGCTGGTGGTCCGATTGTTACCTACGCTGTTACGTCGTCCAAGCTTTCGGTTGAGGAATTAAGTAACCTCGTAGACCAAACGATTAGTCGTGCTTTGTTGTCAGTCAAGGGAGTCTCGCAAGTCAACCGGGTGGGTGGGGTAGATAGAGAAATTCGTATCAACCTTGACCCCAATCGCTTGCAATCTCTCGGTATTACTGCGACAGGGGTAAACGACCAAATCCGCGCTTTGAACATTAACTTACCTGGTGGACGTGCGGAGATTGGCGGTAGCGAACAAAGTATTCGTACTCTCGGTAGCGCTAAAACTGTTAATGAACTTACAAATTATGAAATAGTTTTACCAAATGGCGGTTCTGTGCCGTTATCGAGCTTGGGAACAGTCGAAGATAAATTTGGCGATGTGCGGCAAGCAGCGCGTTTGAACAATCAGCCTGTTGTCGCATTCCAAGTATTGCGAAGCACGGGTAGCGTTACTGTCACCGTCGAGGAAGGAGTTAAAGCAGCGGTTGCAAACCTTCAGAAAACCCTGCCTCCCGATGTCAAACTCGAATTAATTTTTACCAGAGCTACATCTGTACGCGATTCTTACCAAAGTACGATTGATGAATTGATTCAATCATCAATCTTGGCAGTAATTGTCATCATGTTATTTTTACGCGATTGGCGAGCAACATTAATTACTGCGGTCGCTTTACCATTATCGATAATTCCTACCTTTTTTGTGCAGCAAGGATTGGGTTACACCCTCAATAACATGACGTTGTTGGCATTAGCGCTATCAATTGGTAACTTAGTCGATGATGCCGTTGTCGAAATAGAGAACATGGAACGACACATGTCAATGGGCAAATCGTCTTGGGAAGCTGCTTTTGATTCTTCCGCAGAAGTTGGATTAGCGGTAATCGCAAGTGCAGCAACAATTATTGCAGTGTTTCTCCCCGTTGCATTTATGGGTGGTATTCCAGGGCAATTTTTCCAGCCATTTGGTGTGACAGTAGCAGTCTCCACGATTTTCTCAACTCTTGTGGCACGGATGGTAACACCGATGATGGGAGCATATTTGCTTAAGAATGACGATAAAAATGCCCCTAAAAAAAGACGGAAATCTATAAAATTCTTCAATTTCAAATTTGCATTGCCAAGTTGGGGAAAAAAGAAACACGAGGACAAACCAAATTATATCTCCCCCACCTCCCCCTCCACAGGTTTTCCACCCTATCAATTCTTACTATCGCGTGCATTACGACATCGATTTTTAACACTTGCGATCGCAGTCGCTTTCTTCATTGCTAGTGCGATGCTAATTCCCCTAATTCCCAAAGGTTTCGTCGATGACGCTGACTTGGGTATTTCCAGCGTTTCCATCGAAGTACCTCCCGGTTCCACCTTGGAAGATGTCACTAAGGTAACGACGCAAGCAACGAATCTAATTCGTCAAAACCCGGTAGTAGAAAGCGTCCTAGCAACAGAAGAAATAAACTCTGCTACCCTCGTTGTTAAACTCAAATCCAAGGAAGAACGGAAAATTTCGCAAAAACAATTTGAAGAACAGATACGTCCTTTATTTCTGCAAATCCCTGGTGCGAGAGTCAGTTTCCAAAGTCAATCACCGGGAGATAGTCGCAAACAATTATCAATAGTTCTCAGGAGTGAAAATCCGCAAATATTGATTTCAACTGCGGATGAACTCGAAAAGCAAATGCGAAACGTACCCGGTTTGGTCGAAGTTTCTTCCACAGCAAGCTTAGTCAAACCCGAAATTCTCGTCATTCCCAACGTGCAACGTGCAGCAGACTTAGGGGTGACAGTGCAATCAATTGCCCGAACTGCCTCACTGGCAACAATTGGGGACAACGAAGCAAACCTAGCCAAGTACAATCTTCCCAATCGGCAAATCCCGATTCGCGTCCAAATTGACCCGAAAGCAAGAGTAAATATCGAAACAATCAAAAATCTCCAAGTTCCAACCCAAAGAAATACCTTGGTTCCCTTAATTGCAGTCGCAGATATTCGTTTCGGTAGCGGTCCTGCAACTATTAACCGTTTTGACAGGGCTCGTCAAGTAGCTATAGAAGCAAATTTGGACGGTCTTTCTTTAGGAGATGCAGTCCAAGCAGTCGGTAAGTTACCTGCATTTGCGAACTTGCCACCTGGTGTGACGCAGCAGCCTTCTGGAAGTGCGAAAATTATGGGAGAAATTTTCGGTCGTTTTGGTACTGCATTGGGACTTGCGTTAATGTCCATTTACGCAATTCTTGTCTTGCTATATAACAACTTCCTATATCCCTTAGCAATTATGGCAGCATTACCCTTTTGCTTGGGTGGTGCATTACTCGCTTTAATGATTGCCCAAAAACCTTTGGGACTCTATGCGCTGATTGGTATTGTGTTGTTGATGGGAGTTGTTACCAAAAACTCGATTTTGTTGGTAGATTACGCGATTATTAACCTTGAAGAAGGTAAAAAGCAACGTCAAGCGCTGCTAGATGCAGGAATATCGCGCTTTCGACCGATTATGATGACATCTCTAGCAACTATCATCGGTATTATTCCTTTAGCAATCGGACTTGGTGCCGGTGCAGAAGTTCGTCAACCAATGGGAATTGCCATTATTGGAGGATTTACAACTTCGACCCTTCTAACTTTGGTGGTAGTACCGGTGATATTTAGTTATATCGACAACTTCCAAAATTGGTTTTTGAATTTTTTCAAACGTGGTGGAAAGAAACTACCAACAGGTAGAAGTATTGAGGAAGAACCAATGAAGTCGGAGGTGCATTACTAGTGGTTCGTGTCATTAATTCTGATGGTAATTATTATTACCACAAAGGACACAAAGTACACGAAGGAAGAGTTAGAAGAGGTTTAGTATTTAACCAACCCATCCAAATTAATGACATAGACGTAATACTAGATAAAAATTTATTGGTACATATTGGACAGATTACCAACAAAGTGGACAGATGGAGACAAGATATTAATTTGGAAACCTGCTCGCAACGGGAGCAAGATTTTTCCTCGCTAAGGCTATGTCGCAAAACTTTACAAACAAACATCAGTCTATATTTATACTGTAATTACCGTATAATTCCGAGAAAATTGCTTAACTTTTTTAATATATTCTTTGCAAATTCAATGTATGTGCAGTACCTACGCTCAAATCCAATTTGAGACTTTATTTATACTTGAAAAATATGATTTGATTGACGTCAGAGATATTGATAATTATCAAAAAAATAATAGATTATAATTCAAATATATAAAATTCACATGAATAGAGGTGCTTAAATTCATGGCATTGAAGAAGCAAAAAGGTCACTTTCAAGTTAACGAATCAATCGAATCGGTTGTCTCAACAAAAAAACCAGAATATATCAAGCTGACACAAGATTTATTTAACTTGACTGTGATGTTCTATGTTTCGAAAATGTCGGCAGATATTGAATCATTTCTGAATACAAGCTCTGACAAGCTCTACTATGTTTATGAAAAATTAATTTTTGATTCGGACTTGAAAACGTCGAAAATTCCTCAAGGCTTTAGACGTGCTGCGCTCAAAAAAGCGGCAGGCGTTGTTAAATCTTGGCATACAAATTTTCAACGTTGGAAAAAGAAGATTGAAAATTCAAGGGCGTGTAAAACACTTAAAAAAAGTCGAAGATTAAAAAAGAAGGCAGGTAAACCGCCAGCTTTACCACAATCTACCAACTTCCCCGTGCAAATTTACTCGTCGATGTTTAAAGAAGACACCGGAGAGTCTTTAGTGGTTAAACTATGGACGGGTACAACTTGGCAGTGGTCAAAAGTTAATTATACTTGCCGAGAATTACCTTTTGGTTACGTGAAAGGAACATTTTCTTTAATTTACTCTGATTACTCGCTCTTATTAGTTTGGGTAATTCAAAAAAACACAGCATCAAAAGGAACATTATTAGACCATGTTCAAGCGACTGGTAAACTTAGAGTTCTCAGTATTGACTTGAACTTAGACGACCCTATTGTTTTGGCAAAAGTGTTAGAAGGTAACGAAGATACGAGCGTTGTTGTCGAGTTAGCCACTCTACGTATATCAGGTAACAATCGACTCAATCATCTTAGGAAGCGCTACCTCGGTTTAATTGCTAAAGCTAAAGGGTTTACTAATACACATACCGAACTAGATAAATTTGTTGCAAAGGACATGTGCTGTAATTGGTGGAAAAAAATCAAGAATTTAGAAAAGGAAATTGTCGAACAGATTTCTCATCAAATTGTTGAATTTTCCAATAAATACGATTGTCAACTTATTGTTTTTGAGAACTTAAAATCTCTAAAACCTAGTCGGAAAAAATACTCTCGAAGAAGTAATACAAAGCGTTCTTATTGGGTCGCAAAAAAAATTCAACTTCGCACCCAAGAAAAAGCTTTAAATCGCTATTCAATTTATACGACCCGCGTCAATCCTGCTTATACCAGTGTTACCGATGCGACTACTGGTGATAAGTGTTTACGTGGTCAACAAGTTGGTTCTCTAAATCTTTATCTTTGGCGTGAATCTGGACTTGGTAAATTAGTTAAGTCTAAAAATGGCTTTATCCATGATGCCTCTGAGAATGCAGCACTTAACATCGGTTTAAAATATCTTGCTGCAAAGTTTGAAAAGCCTATGATGTATAAACCTCAAGGTTTAGATGCTGTGGCTATAAGTTGGCTTCCTTACACAGCATCTAAGGGACATGTGGTGGCGATGCCCAGTTGGTTATTCCTTAGTTTAAGCAATGCTTAAGAATTTACCGCATTAATCAAGTAGCTGCTAGTTCAGTCGTCTTGGGTGTTGGTGTATAGGATAAGCCACGAAAAAAAGCACCGAATTTAGGAGATGTCCAATTTATTCCTATTTTCGATTACCACTCTAATACTCCATGTCATTAATTTTGGTGGGTTGTAGGTTGGGTGGAACGTAGGCTGCATCCAGTCCCCTTGGGACGAGCGTGTAACCCAACATTTAATCGTTGGGTAACGCTAATACGCTACACCCAACCTACAACTAGCAAATCTTTTTTTAACCCATCAAAACTTTTGATGGGTTTTTGGTACGTAGTTGGGCTTTAGCCCTCTAAATTAATAGTATGAATGCGAGTATCCCGCTACTGCTGATACGGACGACTAGCAGTCCTGATCCACTCGTAAACTTATCAAGTGCTTGTACTTAGCAAACATAATTCGTTAAATTTGAAGAGGAAACTTAAATAATACTCAATTAAAATTAATTATTATGTCATATAGCGATTTCAAAACTCTTGAGAAAGCAGTTAACGATTTAAACTTGACTGTAATCGAAAGTGAGAATATGTTCGGTCAAATTTCGTCAATTCAGCCATCTCAACAATTAAAAGAATTATTAGATGATACAGTGCCACTAGCAACTAATATTAGTACCGAAAAAGCAAGGTCGGAATTAATAATTACACCCATTCTTCTAGAAATTAGAAAAATGTTTAAAGGTAAAATTGGCTATTTTTCAGGAACTTCATTCAATGTAGATGAAAGTAGAGGACTCAACGGTGTCTGCGATTTTATTCTTAGTGCCTCAGAAAATCAACTACTAATTACCGCACCAGTTACCTGTATCGTTGAAGCCAAAGATAATGATATTAAATTAGGATTAGGGCAGTGTGCGGCTGAAATGGTAGCAGCCCAACTATTTAACGAACGCAAAGAATTTAAACAAGTCATATATGGGGCAGTATCAACTGGTACTTCATGGAGGTTCATGACTCTCGAAGAACAAACCCTAACAATTGACAGGGTTGAATATTCTATTATAAAAATTGAGCAAATTATCGCAATTATAGCTTATCCATTCATTCAGTTGCTTAAATCCCAAAGCTCTACAAAGGGCATAAATTGCCCTTTGTAATATAACCTTTCCGGCTCCCTTAAACCGCAGTTTTAAGGGAGCCAAATCGGCGATCGCGTTTTTGATAACTCAATAATGCTTGGTGAAATGCTGCTTTATTAAAGTCGGGAAACAGTACTTCGGTAAAATACATTTCCGTATAAGCCATTTGCCAAAGTAAAAAATTACTCAAACGCATTTCCCCACTGGTACGAATTAGTAAATCGGGTTCGGGTAAATGTGCCGTGTAGAGTTGTTGGGAAAATAACTTTTCGTCAATATCTGAAGACTTAATCTCGCCTTTTTCGACTTTTTGGGCAACCTCACGACATGCTTTAATTATCTCGTGACGGCTACCGTAATTTACCGCAATATTAAAATGAATAGCTTGGTTTTGTGCTGTTTCAGTAATTGCGCGGTCGATTTGTATCTGTAACAACTTTGGTAAAACCGATAAATCTCCAATAAATGAAATTCGCACCCCTTCAAAGTGCATTTGGGCTAACTCACGTCGTAGCGACCTTTCAAATAACCGCATCAAAAACTCGACTTCTTCAAACGGTCTTCGCCAATTTTCTGTTGAAAAAGCATAGGCTGTTAAAGCTTGAATACCCCAATCTTTGCAACACCGCAGTATTTCTTTTAACGTCCTTACACCTTGACGGTGTCCGGCGATACGTGGTAAATTGCGCGACTTTGCCCATCGACCATTTCCATCCATAATTACAGCAACATGCGAAGGCAAAAGTTCTGGGTTCAAATCAACGGGTAAATCAGTAGGTAATTGAGAATAGATTTGATAATTCATAAAATTTTCAATTAGTTATTTTTTATGCGTACAAATATTACACTCTACAGGTATTGCACAGCACAGGCGAGATGCCTATGCTACGATTTATTCGACGCTCCAAATAATTCATATAAATATTCTTGCGTCAGGCTATTATGCCAACGCCACAAACGCGATATCGCATAAATAAAAGTGAAAATTAAAGTCATTTTATTGCTCAACGTCCACATCTCCCACTTTAGTGTTGCCATCATGCGGTACAGAGTCCGAAAAAGATTGTTGCCTGTATAACTTTGATGACGAGTTTTGAGTAATATTGCGATCGCACTTATTAAAGATGTATCCGGATACAGCCAAGTACCGAAACCCCAAAACTTTGTCATGTGGTTGATTTCATCTATTGCCAATTGCTCAAACACATCTTGTAGCGCACTTGTCGTATGTGCCATCAACCAGATATACAAACAAGTTGCACCATATTCAGTTGCAATCCGGTGTAAACCATGTCGGTATAAATCTTCACGAGGGTTGTCTGTAGGAAGATAGCCGCGAACTGTACGAAATGTAGGCGTAATTTTATTTACTGTTAATTGTTGGTAAACTTTGAGCAATGCCGGAGTATGCTGACGTTCTTCTTTTTCCCATAAACCAATTTCAATCAATTTTTGATTTTCATCGATAGCTCCACCGACGAAATGAGCCATTGATGGATGTAATTCTTCGAGATATTTGCGGCTAGTTTGCGTATATCCTCTAATCGGTGCTTCGGTATCTAAAGCACCTTTGAGAATAGATAAAAATACTTCGATATCAATACCAACAATTTGGTTGCAGTTGATATCTTGCCAATTGAGATGTTTCCAGGGACGTGGTTGCGGGTTTTGGAATTGTAGTGGTAAATCTTGGATGCGTTCGTGTAACTTTTCGGGTGCGAGATAATTATCAATTAGGGTGCGGATTCGACGTTGAACTTGTTTGGGGTTTGGATGCGATCGCATTTCACCAGCTAAATCGCTTGGTGTTGGGCTGAGTATATTAATCATACTTTTATACTGTTGGTTGCTCAATAGTTTAACCAAGCCCAAATCTATTTGTCAGTCGGTGAAAGTAGGGAAGTTTTTTTAAATGGGAGTTGGGAAGGTCGGATTATTTTGCTTAAGGGTGGGGGCAGGTTTACTTGTATTTATATGGAAAATTTGACATTCTAGTGGGTTACAAGAATCTGGGTTTCTTAAAGAATTTCGCTTGGGGAGGCGGGTTTACTAGTATCTTATAGAAAATTTGACATTCTAGTGAACCCGCCCGTACAGATTTTAGGGTTTGAAATTTCCTTTTCCCTTTCCCCTCTTCCAAAAGTCGGGAAAAAAGTCGGATTCACAGAATCTTATCCAAAAATTTTGGGTTTGGAACGTAAACTAGTACTATAGCTGACCTCATCGAACTAAATATTGTCCCTACGCAATGAACGCTGAAGCAGTATTAGCATGGTTGGATTCTATAATTCCAGCGCACACCGGGGAACGGTTAAGCGAACTGGAAAGGATTATTCTTCAAGAAGTTTGGTTGGGTCGGAAATATTTGGAGATTGCTGATTGCTACGGTTGTACGGAAGGACACGCTAAAGATGTCGGTTCGCAGTTGTGGAAGTTGCTATCTAAAGCACTCAAGCAGAAAATTACCAAAAGTAATTGTCGTTCGATTTTAGAGAGGTGTTGTCGCAAAGCTGCAACATTATCGGGTTTGCGACCTAACCCCGCAATTGGGAAGATCGAGTTGCAAATTGCGGTAGATGAGAATGGGAATTTTTTAGGAAGAAGTCATGCTGTAGCATATCTCAATTCGCTTGTTAATCAAGGTGTAAAGGTAATTGTCATTCAGGGTGAGGGGGGTTTGGGAAAAACAACTTTGGCTATTGAATACCTGCATCAAGAATTCGATCTAGTTTTGGAACTTTTGATGGCAAAGGAAGCCCAGAATATCACAGCAGTAGAACATGTTGTCGAGGAATGGCTTAAACAAGACTTTCATGAAGAACCGGGTGTAGAATTTGGTGTGTCGTTGGGACGATTGAAACGGCAGTTACGCGAGCGACGAATTGGTATATTAATTGACAATCTTGAACCTGCACTGGATGGGCAAGGTAGATTTATTGGAGCTCACAGGAATTATGTTGAGCTATTAAGAGTATTGAGCGATACGCGAGTTCAGTCGGTGACTTTAGTGACGAGCCGCGATCGCTTGTGCGAACCCGATCTAAATGTAGAACATTATCGTCTGCCTGGATTGGAAGATTCTGTTTGGCTGCAATTTTTTTCTTACCGAGGTTCATGTATTGATATCTTGACTCTACAGCAAATGCATCGTGCCTATGGTGGGAATGCGAAGGCAATGGGCATTCTTTGCGGTACGATTCAGGAAGATTTTGATGGCAATATGGCTAAATATTGGCAGGAAAATCATGCCGACCCACTTGCTGCCACTGACTTGAAAAATTTAGCTGTCAGTCAAATCAATCGCTTGCAAACTCTCGATTTCCAAGCTTATCGTTTGTTATGTCGTTTGGGTTGTTACCGCTATCAAGATGTATCAAAGATCCCTACACAAGGACTATATGTTTTACTTTGGGACGTTCCGATTTCGCAGCATCGGCAAATTATTACTTCGCTACGAAATCGCTCTTTGATTGAGTGTCATCAAGGTGAATACTGGCTGCATCCTGTAATTCGTGCTGAAGTTATTTCGCGTTTGCGGACTAGCGGAGATTGGGAAATTGCTAACTATAAAGCCGCAAACTTTTGCAATGATAGTATCGTAGAGATTGCGATTTTTAAAGATGCATTATATGCGCTTGAAGCTTACTATCATTATATTGAAATTAAGCAGTTTGAGTTAGCAGGTAAAGTTATTCTCAAAAGCCGCAACAATCAATGGCAGCAACATTTGACTCTCGGAAGTACCTTATATCGTATGGGTTGGTTACAACCTTTGATTGCTGCAATTACGCAGGTGATTTGTAATGTGAGTTCGGGTGAAAATATTAGCGAACTCTATAATATATTAGGCGATTTGTACTGGATTACTGGAAAAATCAACCAAGCTATCGATTGCCAAGAAACAACTATTAATCTATCTACTCAAGCACTCGAATTATTAGTTAACCAAAAAAATAAACAAAATATATACTATTTCCGGATGCTGCAAGTCGATTCGCTTCTCAGCATTGGTCTTTATAAAATTGATTTATGGGAACTCGAAGCATCTGCCCAATTATTTGAAAAAGTAATTTCTCTAGCTCAAAATACTGACCACCATCGCTGGGCAGAAAAAGCATCGATTTGCTTGGCTTTAGTTAACTCATATTTAGGTTTAAAGGAAGCAGCTTACTTGCTTGCTGATGTTGCTCATCAAACTATTCTTAATGAAAAACTTATTGAACAAACAGGAAAATTAACTTATTTTATTCAAATTCTCGGTCAAACTTATCTAAATTTAGGGGATATTAAAGCAAATGAAATGTTTGATATGGCTTTATCTTTTGCGGAAAAAAGTCACTATACGCAAGTAAAAGGCAAAACGCTTAATGGTTTAGCCCAAATACATTGTTTGCAAAGTCAATTTGAATTAGCACTCACGTACCACAACCAAGCAATCGAATTGTTAGATAAAATTGGTGCAAAATGTGATTTAGCAATTGCTTATTTTCAATTAGGTTTAACTTATCGAAAAATGTCACAATCTGAAGCAAGCCAAGTTGCGCTTCAGCGGGCAATTCAACTGTTTAGCGAGATGAAAGCACCCAAACAAATAGACAGAGTACGGGAAACTTAGATTTTCCGCATAGGGAATTGTAGTCAATCTGTCGTAATCTTCTTTGTTCGCTTGTAGCGCCTCCCAAATATCTACTTTTTGTTGAAGATTTAATCATAATTGAGGACCGTTTCCCAAAGCTTTTCCAATACGTATTGCCATATCTACAGTAATCGGTTTTCGACCCTAAATAATCTCATTGACGCTGCGACGAGTAGACAAGGTACAATTAATGCAAAAAGATAATTATTTATAGTGACTAAATTCCAGATTCCCAAACTGCCCTTACCATTGCCCCTTATGGGGTCAGAAGTTGGTTCTTTTACTGAGTTTACAGTCATATCTCGAATGCCTGCGATCGCACGCCGTATCATCACCGAAAACAATTTCTCCAATAGCATAAATTCAAGCTTAGAACAACTAGCCCAAGACTTATCTTCGGGACGTTTACAACTATTTGATGATGACACTGGTAGCGATTTTTCTGCTTGGGAAAAGAATTTAGAACCTTATATTGGACAGCGTTGGCTTGATGTTCCCTGGTTTATCGTTGAAACTTATTTCTATCGTTTGATTCTTGCGATCGCTAAGTATTTTACTCCGGGAGAATACCAAGGTATAGACCCTTTTGGATTGCAAAAGCATCAGGGTTTAGTAGCTTCTTTTGATTCCATCACTACATTATGTCAGCAAGTTAATAAATGGTTGGATAGTTCGCAGCAACCACAACTTCAGGAAAAAGCATTATTCTCTTTATTGAATTTTGCACTTTGGGGTAATCGGGTAGATTTAAGTTTATGGTCAGCTTTTGAAAATGACCGAAGTCGTTTTGATATTCAAGCTCAACAAGCTCATATATTAGTTGATGATGCGGCAAATGTTATCGATTTGATAAGTCGCACATCAGGAGGACGCATCGACTTTGTTATCGATAATGCTGGGTTTGAATTGCTTTGCGATTTATGCTTGCTTGATTTTTTGCTCGGTAGTGGTTTAAGCAAGCAAGTTAAATTACATTTAAAACCGCATCCAACTTTTGTGTCGGATGCAATGATTAAAGATGTGCATCAGACAATCGAGTTTTTAGCTGCTTCGGGTAATTCTGATATGACATTTTTTGCACAGCGCTTGCAAAAATATATTGAATTAAGCCGATTAGTTTTGAGTGAAGATTACTTCTGGACTTCACCGCTACCATTTTGGGAAATTCCCGATTCGTTAAAAAGCGATTTAGGAAATGCCAATTTAATCGTTATTAAAGGTGATGCAAATTATCGCAGGCTATTAGGCGATCGCCATTGGGATTTTACTACGAATATTGCCGATATTGTTTGCTACTTGCCAGTGCCAATGGTTGCATTGCGTACCCTTAAATCAGAAGTCGCAGTTGGGATAAAGCCAGAAGTTGTCACGCAAGTTGCACAAGCTGATTCTGATTGGTTGACAAACGGACAATGGGGTGTAATTCAATTGGTTAGCGATTAATAGTAATGGGATTAGCCATTAACGTAAGTAAGGTGTAGCATCGCCAACAAATTAATAAGTATCTTATTCAAGCTTTTCGTAGCTTTTGTCTGAACGATTAGATTCAGCTTCTGCTTCTTTAAGTAGAGCATTCCAATCATTTGGAGGATAGTGGTTCTCAAGCATTTTTTTGAACACTCGATAAGCATCTGTCTTGATGCCATGAACACGCTTTGAGTCTTCATCATTAACCCAAGCAAATACTATAATCTTACTTTCAAAGGTGATATCTAAAAAACAATCGATACTGTTGAAAAAATTTAGCACGGAACCAGTGTTTATATTCGACACCTAAAGTGGTGTCTTGACGATACTCACTACGTGTTGGGTCTTGAGAAATAACTATTGGCAAGGTGAAAGCTTAGGAAGCATAGCAATAATTTGTAGCATTTACATAATTGTCCTTACCCAAGCACGAAATGCTTTCATTATTTTATTTCTCCCCTCGATTTTACTACGTTCTAGATAATGTGGAATTACCTCACTCAAGGGAAAACCAGGGAAATGAGGACTTTCATTCACCTGGACATAACGACTCGATCGTAGTACGTTAATTTCTAATTGCGTTCCGTTAAATCGCCATAATTCTCCCACCCCTAACACTTCGTAGTTATCGAACTGGGTTCGGGAAGTAATGTCAATTTCCAAGGCTAAATCTGGTGGGGGATCTACAGTTAAATCGATGCGCTTTTTCCCCCTAACTGATGCTTCATTTTCGATATAGAAACAGTCGTCTGCTTCTATACCCTGATTCATGGTTTTGCTTTTAAAGGTTGTTGACCCCAAGCTTCTAAATTCAATGTTAAGTTCTTCCAGAAGCACCTTCAGTAAGTCGGCAATTATAACTTTATCATCTTCATGTTCGGGTAAGGGCACCATGATTTCTAAGACTCCCCCACTATAATTAATCCGCGAACCCCGTTTTTCCCCGAACTCTTCTAGCAGTTGTTCGTACATTAACCAACTAACATCAGTCATTAGGAGTTGCTGACCGGGAGAGACAACAATCTGTTGGAGTTGGACTTGCATAGTTTTCTCCAATGGAGTTATTTCGCAAAGCTTTGGATGGTTACACTTCTCCTACGGAGCCGATTTCAATGCTAGCACTTTATATAGCATTGTGCGCTGATTCTACGGCACCAAGAATTTTTAACGTTGCTTTTTGCGATGCTGTTAAGCCGTAATATTCGTATTCTTTATATTTCACAAGTCAACCCTACCATTGACATCACTTGTAGCTAGAAGTTTTCCATCCGGGCTAAATTCTACACTAAAATAATACTTAACTTTTCATCCTTCTTTTGACATATTTCGTCATATTTTACAGTAAATTTACGTAAATTATTTTCCAGCTTTACGCAACTCAATTAAAGTATTTATATAGACAGCATTTAAGTACGTACTGTTGATATAATTCGGTTATTGAAAGCTTTGATATCTAAGGTTTTCAAGTTTATGTATTATTCATGACTTTAACAAAACTTTATTTGTCCAAAATGGACAAAAACTCTCATGTCTATTTGGTAAAAATTTGTTAAGAATAGTGACAGGATATCAAGCTAAGGAAATTTATACACATGGTAGACACTCTTGATAAAGCGCCACCTCATGTAGTAATTGTTGGAGGAGGGTTCGGTGGACTATATGCAGCAAAAGCATTGAGTCGCGCTAATGTCAAAGTTACACTCATCGATAAGCGCAATTTCCACCTTTTCCAACCGCTGTTGTACCAAGTTGCGACGGGTACTATATCACCTGCGGATATTTCCTCACCGTTGCGTGCAGTGTTGAATAAGAGTAAAAATACTAAAGTCTTATTGGGTGAAGTTAGCAATATTGACCCTCAAGGACAGAAAGTATTGATGGGTGACGAAGCAATTCATTACGATTCGTTAATTTTGGCTACAGGTGCGAAACATTCGTACTTTGGTAAGGACGAGTGGGAGGAAAATGCACCTGGTTTGAAAACAGTCGAAGATGCCATAAAAATGCGTCATCGAATTTTTAGTGCATTTGAAGCAGCAGAGAAAGAAACCGACCCCGAAAAACGGCGTGCGTGGTTGACATTTGTAGTCATTGGTGGAGGTCCGACTGGGGTAGAATTAGCAGGTGCGATCGCAGAAATTGCCTACCATACGATGAAGGATGATTTCCGCAGTATTGACACCTCTGAAGCACAAATTTTACTGTTGGAAGGATTGGATCGGGTTTTACCTCCCTTTGCACCCGAATTATCACAAGAAGCTGCGACATCGTTAGCAAAATTGGGTGTAACGGTACAAACGAGTACTTTGGTGACAAATATTGAAAATAATATCGTCACGATTAAACAAGGTGACAAAGTTCAACAAATCCCCGCACAAACGGTATTATGGGCAGCAGGGGTAAAAGCGTCGGCATTGGGTAAAACCCTTGCTGAAGCTACAGATGTAGAATGCGATCGCGCTGGACGTGTTGTTGTAGAATCTGATTTTAGCGTTAAAAATTATCCAAATATTTTTGTAATTGGCGATTTAGCACATTTCGCACATCAAACTGGTAAACCTTTACCCGGTGTTGCACCTGTGGCAATGCAAGCAGGTGAATATGTAGCATCGGTAATTAAAGCGCGTATTCATGGTAAAATAGCACCGCAATTTAAATATATTGACCGGGGAAGTTTAGCGGTGATTGGTAGAAATGCCGCTGTGGTAGATTTAGGTTTTATCAAACTCAAAGGTTTCTTAGCTTGGCTAGCTTGGATATTTATCCACATCTACTTCTTAATCGAGTTTGATAATAAGATAGTTGTGATGATTCAGTGGGCTTGGAATTATTTTACCCGCAATCGCGGCGCAAGGTTGATTACTGGTAATGAAGTATTGCAATCAGCAGGAATTGGGGATAAGCAGGATTTTTATCCACCTGTTAGTAATCGTCCGACGGTGAATGTATAGCTGTTTGATTATTCGTAAATTGGTTAATACCAATAAGTTGAAAATTCATAAATCCGTCTTTTGAAAAAGGCGGATTTTTCACTATTTATATTTTGAATGTATTTGACTAATAGTTCAATCTATGCGCCATATAGATGCCCCAATATGGTTCGGTTAATGATTTTGATCCCCCCAACCCCCCTTATAAAGGGGGGCTAAAAGCCTCTTAAAGTCCCCCTTTTTAAGGGGGATTTAGGGGGATTTATTTAGGTTAAACGTCTTATCCGAACCGTATTGATAGACACCCAGCACCAAGCATATTCGAGGAATGCTATGCAATTAGTACATTTGCGCGGTTTCCTTTTTGTTAAAATGGCGGCTGTAAACGTAAATCAAAAGTTTTAGGAAGGAACTGTTGAACCCGCTTATAGTCTCGTTGAGAACCAATACGTCAGAAATGAGTGAGCTTCTTGACTATAAAAGAATCTTATCAATTATAGAAGTGTAAATAGTTATAGGACTTACGCAAAGCCCCCCTTAAAAAGGGGGGTTGGGGGGATCTAATATGTTTGGAATACCTACTTTTTCGTTGACTGTACGTAAGTCCTAAGTTAAAGAAATAGTAGTTAAGGTTCAAATATATAAGATAATTTGTAATGTGCCATTAATTAATAGTGTACGCATTAGGGTAATTATGACTCAAGCATCCCAACCCCTCTGGATACAAGATAGAGATACAGTTATTGCACAAAGTCAAGATGCCGAGTGGCGTTATGATACCGCTCCTGATTACACGCGCACTAATACTTTTCTTAATCAAGAGAGTAAATATAATCATACTAACGGTTCATTAGAAGCTATTGTTCAGAATTTAGTACGCGCATTTGAAATGGAAGCCAGCTTCAAAACGAATCCTCAACAGTGGGTTTCGGTTGTAGCAGATAAGTTCCGTATGATTACTAACGGCGGACGAGCTTACACAGCTGACGATATCGTTGCCAAAGGAACGTATAACCTTTTTCTTACTGAGACAGAACATTACAATCCAAATGTTGAAGATTTTGAATCTAGCGCAAATCTTTTTGTTAATGCCTTTCCTCAAGGATTTGTATGGGAAATAGTTGAAGTATTTTCTGGTCCGCCAAACGTTACCTTTAAATGGCGTCATTGGGGAAGCTTCACAGGACCTTATAAAGATTTTGAACCAACTGGCGAAACAATCGAGGTTGTTGGGATGAGCGTTGCTCGCGTTTCGGATGATTTGAAAATAGAATCAGTCGAACATTATTTTGATACAAACGCATTTTTAGAAAAATTAACATTAGGGCAAAAATCTAGTTCTGGAGATAAGTTAGAAACTGGTTGTCCTTTCCATCCATAGTTATTAGGTGTCGATACAGTTAATAGCTAGCTTTCATCTTCCGCCTGAAGGGGTACTTGTTATATTATAGTAGCAAGTACCCCTTCATTTTTATACTTGCTGCATTCACGCGATGCCCTTGACAACCACTTCGTGGTATCGCGTACTTTTAGTCTAAACTCCAGTAATTATCCTCAAGTCTGGTGATTAAGCTTGCAAATAAATTATGATGTAGAAAGTCAAAAATAAACAAATATAAGCGATGTCTAGCGATAAGCCGCTGCGCGATACTCCACAGGAGTCGCTGCGCGATCGCGCACCTGGTTTTACATCGATAGTTGGTGATGCTGTTTGTCCGTGGGAAAATGTCGAAAAAATCCATCAACAATGCATTCTAAATGCGATGTCTGATGCACCAACTGCAACTCCTCCCAGTTGTATCGTCTATCCCCAAACTCAAACCGAATTAGCCGAAGTAATAGCCGCAGCGCACCGTCATAAATACCGCATTCTCGTTTGCGGTAATGGTAGCAAACTTAGTTGGGGTGGTTTAGTAACAGGTATTGATGTAGTCGTTAGCACCGAACGTATCAATCAACTTATCGAACATGCAGTTGGTGACTTAACTGTAACCGTAGAAGCGGGGATGAAATTTGGGGAATTAGAGGCAATTTTAGCAAAAACCAACCAATTTCTTGCTCTCAATCCGACAGTACCTGCGTCAGCAACTATCGGCGGTATCATTGCAACAGCCGACACTAACTCTCTACGGCAGCGTTACGGTAGCGTCCGCGACCAGTTGCTTGGTATTACCTTTGTCCGTGCCGATGGACAACTTGCTAAAGCTGGCGGGAGGGTTGTCAAAAATGTTGCTGGGTACGACTTGATGAAATTGTTTACTGGGTCTTATGGGACTTTAGGAATCATTACACAGGCGACGTTTCGATTGTATCCCATCCAAGAAGCCTCAGCTACAGTGGTACTGACAGGCGCAGCAAATGCAGTATCCGAAGCTACTAGTATTTTGCGCGGTTCGGCGTTAACTCCAACTCAAGCCGATTTACTTTCTAATCAGATGGTAACGAGTTTGAGGTTGGGTGAAGGACTGGGGTTAATTGCACGGTTTCAAAGTATCGCAGCAAGCGTCAACGAACAGTCGAATCGACTTTTAGAGGTTGGACAAAAATTAGGATTGACAGGTGCGATTTATTCGCAAGTCGATGAAACCGACTTATGGGAAAGTTTGTTACAAAAAATGTACTTAACGAGCAATTCACCGACAATTCTCTGCAAAATCGGAGTATTACCGACTGCGGCAGTTGAGATATTAACTCAGGTAGAAATGGGTTTTGTGCATATGAGTAGCGGTTTGGGAATGTTGCATACCAGTACGGAAGGTATTGAGGAAGTGCGAAATCTCTGCCAGAAATATAGTGGTTTCCTAACTATTTTGTCAGCACCTATTACTGTCAAGCAGAAATTTGATGTCTGGGGTTACACGGGTAATGCACTGGAGTTAATGCGAGGAATTAAAAAGCAATTTGACCCAGAAAATATTTTAAGTCCTGGTAGATTTATCGGTGGAATTTAAGACAGGGTGTCGTAGCGTAACGCGATAAAATAAAATCAAGCACTTTTATTAAAATACCTAAATCAAAAATTAGCATATGCAAGTTTCAGAAAATTCGAGTAATGATACTAGTATCAAAAATCTCAAAGGGTTTGATGATAATTATCCACCTGACCCCAAATTAATTGATAGTTGCGTGCATTGTGGGTTTTGTCTCTCAACTTGCCCTAGCTATCGAGTCCTGGGTACAGAGATGGATTCACCTCGCGGACGCATCTATCTAATGGATGCAATTAATGAAGGTGAAATTGCTTTAAACAAAGCAACTACTCAACATTTTGATTCTTGTTTGGGTTGTCTTGCTTGCGTGACAACTTGTCCTTCGGGAGTGCAATATGACAAGTTAATTTCCGCAACTCGACATCAAGTCGAACGTAATTATTCGCGTAATTGGATAGATACATTAATCAGGAAACTTATTTTTTCGCTGTTTCCTTATCCGAAGCTTTTACGGATATTTTTGGTTCCATTATTTATCTATCAGAAATTAGGTTTGCAAAAGCTAGTTAGGGCAACTGGTTTACTCAAACTCATTTCTCCTCGTCTCGCTGCGATGGATTCAATCTTGCCGAAAATCACTCTCAAAGCATTTCAAGGTGACAATCTTCCAACTGTTATACCTGCCCAAGGAGAAAAACGCTATCGAGTTGGTGTAATTTTAGGCTGCGTGCAACGGTTATTTTTCTCACCAGTTAATGAAGCAACAGTTCGAGTTTTAACCGCAAATGGTTGCGAAGTTGTCATACCCAAATCGCAGGGTTGTTGTGCTGCACTACCCGAACACCAAGGACAAACCGAACAAGCACAAGCTTTAGCAAGGCAAATGATTGATAGCTTTGCCGATACTGATGTTGACTATGTGATTATTAATGCGGCTGGTTGCGGACACACTTTGAAGGAATACGGTCATATTTTAGAGAATGACCCCGAATATAGCGAAAAAGCTAAGGAGTTTGCTGCCAAAGTTCGAGATGCACAAGAGTTTTTAGTCAGCGTTGGGTTAACTGCGAAATTGTCACCAATTACTGATGATAATTTGAATTTGGTTTATCAAGATGCTTGCCATTTATTACACGGTCAAAAAATCAGCGTCCAACCGCGTCAGTTATTGAAGCAAATTCCGAATGTGAAGTTAAAAGAACCTTTGGATGCTGCTTTATGCTGTGGAAGTGCGGGTGTTTACAACATGCTGCAACCTGAAATAGCTGAGGAATTGGGCAAGCAAAAAGCGCAGAATTTATTGAATACTGGTGCGGAGTTGATTGCTTCTGCTAATCCTGGGTGTACGTTGCAAATTAGTAAATACTTGAAGTTGGAAGGGAAGGATGTTGCGGTGATTCACCCGATGGAGTTATTGGATTTGGCAATTAGGGGGGAGAAGTTAGGGTTATATTGATATTGTCGGTGGGGTGGTGGAGCGAAGCGTAACCCAACATTTCGATTAAACTCAGGTCAATAATATTAAGATTAACTATAAAAATTACTTTTAAACAAGTGACTGTGAACTTTTTTCTAGGGTGCGCTGTTTGGGCTTATAAAGGTTGGGTAGGAGAACTTTACCCTGAAGGAACTCGCAATGCTGATTTTCTCAATCTTTACAGCCGACGCTTCACGACAGTCGAAGGTAATACGACATTTTACGCTGTACCAAAAAAAGAAAGCATTACCCGGTGGGGAAGCGAGACACCAGCGGATTTTAAATTTTGCCTAAAGTTACCGCGTGATATCACTCATAATGGATTGCTGCAACCCTATATTCCAAAAGCTTTAGAGTTTGCAGCGCAAATGAGTACATTAGGGACGCGCTTGGGACCGATGTTTGCCCAGTTACCACCGAGATACGCACCAACACTTATTGACGATTTAACTGTTTTTTTGTCAGCTTGGCAGGAAACTAAGTTACCTTTGGCAGTTGAGGTTCGTCATCTTGATTGGTTTCGGGATGTTTATGCAACCGAGTTAAATTTGCTTTTAGAACGGTTTGGTATTGGTCGAGTTTTACTCGATACTCGTCCAATTTATACCGGAGATGACGACCCGCAGTTAGAATCCGAACGGCGCAAACCCCAAGTACCGTTACAGTTTAGCCGCACAGCACAATTTAGTTTGATTCGGTTTATTTCGCATCCAAATTTGGAAGTCAATGAAGCGTTTATGAGGGAGTGGGTGACGCAAATTCAAGAGTGGTTGCAGGATGGGACGCAGATTTACTTTTTCGTCCATTGTCCGGTTGAGGAATTTTCTCCGCGAAATGCGCGTTATTTTCAGGAGTTGTTGGAAAGTAATGGGGTAAAAGTTCCGGCTTTACCTTGGAATTTGATTAATAATCCGCCAAATCAGTTGAATTTGTGGTAGTTAGTCAGTTGTCATCTGCGATACGCATGATTGCTTTAAGCGAACTCCATAAGATAGCTGATGGCTTGTGCTACGTCTAAATTATCTTTAGGTATAGACTCACAATTAGGAATAAAGTCATGGCTGCGAACGTCATTTATACTTCTAAGGTTACAGCTCGACTTCGAGTAATGGTTATAAACTAAAAACATAGTCAAAAAAGGCTTATAAGCCTGGGCATCGCGTGAAGTAACAATTAATTTACTAATGCGTAATGTCTTCTAGCTTAGTTCTATTTGATGTAAATTTTTTTAGGAAGGTGTTTCATGAAGTTTAATTTGAAACGCGTGCTTTTACCAAATCTGTTAGCAACTAGCCTACTTGGTGTTACTTTGCTTCCCGCTCAACCTGCTGCTGCGGATGACAAGATTTTACGCGATATCGGTATCGGTGCGGCTGCTGGTGTAGTTACCGGAGCAATTACAAACGATGGTTCGGCGTGGAAAAATGGTATCAATGGTGCTGCTGCGGGTGCTGCGGTGAATGGTGCTAATGGTCTTAGAAACAATCGTAGAAATCGTAATGTTCTGCAAGACGTTGGTGTTGGTGCTGCTGCGGGTACTGTATCGGGTGCAGTTACTAACCGTAGAAATACTGGCAGTAATGCGCTCAATGGTGCGGCTGCGGGTGCTGCAATTCACTTGTTGACGCGATAGTACCCGGTAACCCCTGATGCAATTGAGGGAGTGTTTCCTGAATTCGGAGATAATCTAGTTTAGACCACGGTATTGTAGGGGCACAGCATTGCTGTGCCCCTACGACTTTCTCAGGTGCTATTCCGCACGCATGATTTTACTTGGGAATTCTCACGCAAGGTGCTTCTTTCCCAGAAACAGGGTCGGCAAAGATTGCCAAAGTACTATACTCAGGGCTACCTTCTTTATAATTGACACGAAAAGCATATAACTTATTTTTTCCTTGCCCTTCAGTTACCACTGTTAAAAGCGTATTACTGACATTTGGTAATCCCGGAATTTTCAGCTTTGGAATGCGTCGAAGTTGCATAACACGGGCAGCTGAGTTTTGACAATCCCCTTGATTCACATTACGCTCTTGACCAAACTGCATACACATCGGACCATCGAAATCGATAGTTACCTGCGAAGGGTCGTTTAACCAGACTTTTTTAATTGTTTCTCCACTTTGAATAAAGCTTAAGTTTGTCCCTTGTTGATAGGTAATATCGATTGTTGGTGTTACTCCTCCCAAACCCTGTGCTTGGCAGGAAAACATTGACCGCAGGACAGCATTATTCGCTACCGCACGACCTACCAATAATAAAATTGCAGATGGCAGTATTAGGGAAACCAGTTGTAGAAAATAAGATTTTTTTGAGGTATTGTTTATTTGCATAACTGCCAATGCTAAAACTGCATAGATTGATTTACATATACTTCAATTTCTTTCCCTGCTGGTAAAAACCAAATATTCGTTCGCTGCGATAGTTGAGAAATAGCTTGTTGATTGCGCTGGGCAATTTGAGGAACTATAGTCCTCATACCACCTTCAAAAACTCCGGCGAGGAGGTTACGTTGGCGGTTAGAGTTAGTAACAATAGTAGTATTACCTGTGCTGACGCTGACATCCGATTCATTCCGATTTAATAACTCTGCGGCTTTTCCTAGACCTCCCAAAACGAATAATCCTGCATCCATCCCAGCTATTGACCCTCCTCCATTACGAAATTGGTTGGCAATTAGGGGTCTACCTTGGGGAGCGCGGATAATCATTGCATTTTCCGGTAAACTTTTCTCAATGGGGTTGTTATTATTTGGCAAGATTACTTTAGTGACATTTAATTGAAGCAAGCCTTGTTCGGAGATGGAACTAATTTCTGCTAGTAACTCGGTTTTCTCTGGTAGTGCGATCGCATTGTCTATAGATTTGAGCGGTCGCTTCAAACGCACGACAAACACGGTTTTGTTCCCTTCATCTTTATCTTTATCGTTATTCGTTGACCGGGTAGTTTCCCCAAATACTGCCGTTGCTAACACTGCTTTAACGCTAGTTCCCACTGCGACTGATTTCGGACTTTGTGTTTGACTAATTGCAGGAGATTGCGGTTGTGGAGGTGGTGTTTGACTAGGTTGAGTATTGGTTACTCGTGGTGCGACTGGAGTATTATTTACAGGTATGGCATTAGCTGAATTTACACCTCTATTACTAGCTACCGAAACTAAACCGTAACTACCCATTTTAGCTAATTTCGCCCATTCTTGAAGCGGGTCTGGGCTTTGTTGGGGAGTGATTTGCACTACTGGAGTAACTGGTTTAATTATTGTAGGTGATGGGAATGGGGTAGATTTGGGTTGTACGAGCTTTTGAGGTTGGGGCTGTAGTACTCTTGCACTTGGTTGAGGTATCGGTGTTTGCGGAATCTCGCGTATCACCTTAGCAGTACGCGGAATATATGCTGTTTGTACTGGCGCTGATATTCTTGGTGATGGAATCACGCGATCGCGATAAACTGGTTGTCGAACTTGCGAATCTGGTGAAATAGGTCGAGATGCAGTTAATCGAGGTTTATTGACTTGAGGATTTCGCAGCTTTTGTTGTGCTGCTTTGATTACTTCGGCTTGTTCGGTTAAGGCTAATTTGGTTTTTAATATCTCTACTTCTGATTCTAGCTGTTGCGGACGGGTGGGTATTGGTTCGGGTTGTACTTCGATAGAATTTTTTTTATTATTCTGCGATTTTTGTCCAGTACTCATCAATTGTGACAAAAATACCCCAGCTACCAAAACTACAGCTAAAGTCGCAGCACTTACTAAACCGAGTTTAGCAAAAGGATTAGATGATAGGGATGATTGAGTTTGCTGTTCTTGGGGTTGCGAGGATGGTAAGGGGGTTGATTCTACTTCGACTTCAAATTTTTTATCTTTATTATTGGTTGATGGATTCTCTTCCTCTAAACCAACCAATTTTGCCATTTGCAATTCCCAATCTAATGATTGCGATTCGCTCGAATTGGCATGGTTTAATAGAGATTCGGAAGAAATTAAAGATTCATACATAATAAATACGATTAAAAATAAATAGTTACGAATTGTAAATTATTTTAAAGACATTTTTCTTCAATTCCACAGATATTAGAGATTTTCAGTCTCGCTTCTCCAAGACGGTAAGCAGCTTGATGGAGGGGAATTGGTAGATTTGGTAGTGAAGTTGCTGGTTGGTCAATTGCTGTGACTAAAATCTGCTTATTAAATGGACTTGATTTTCCCAATTTATCACCATTGGTAAAAATTATTTGATTAGCGGTCATTTCTACTTTCCATTTTCCATCTGCTATTTTTGTCGGTTGAGAAATTCTTTGGATGACTAGTACATTCTCGGTTCCTTTGCTTAAATTTTCTGTTGGATTAATTTCTGCCTCTAGTTTTGGCTGCAATTCTTTAGCTACTAACTCAGAACTAATTTGCCATACTGTTTTAGGTGGCTGTTGCTGCGACCAATTTAACATGATGGTCATAGTTTCTCCCACAAATCGTCTAATTGTTTCGGGATGTCTAACTAAATCTGCTTCTGCGTCTACTGTAATCGCACGTCCATCAATTAATTGAACTAAGCTTTGGGGTGTTAATCGTTGCTTGAGTTGCTGCAACATAGACCAATGGAACATCAATACCAATAAGGCAAATAGATGTAACCCAAATGTTGCTACCGCAAACAGTGGTAAGATGCTGCTTTTCTTGTTTTCATTAAGTATCTGCATCAATCGATGACCTGTTTACTTAGTTACAAGCTTATTTGATAAGACTATCAGATTTTTTGTACCCGCAAACTTTAAATTTATCTAGATTAAGGTTATTGTACTCATCAATCAAGCATAAATTCCGAATTTCATAAATTTCTAATTTATCAGCACGGGTGTTATAAATTGCTTTTTGAACATCAGTACTAATCTCGGCTTGGGGGTATGCAAAGTAATCTACCGAACGTACAAGCAAATCTTTATTAAAAGGTGTAATAATTGTTCGATTATCTGATTGTTTCTTTTGAACTAAATCGGCTACCATTCCGACTCTCCATTCACCTGGGGCAGTTTTTTGAGGAGGATAAATTCGCTTAATAACTAATTGTACAGAAATTGCTTGACTGGGATTATTATAGAAAACTTCAGGTGGTGTAATCTCGGCAATTTTACTTAAGAAACCTTTACGAAAATCTTCCGATAAAGCGAAACTAGCAATCCAACTGGTGGTACTAATTTTCTGACTACTACCTTGAGTAGTGGGAATGAGGATTCCTGTATCTGGTTTTGGCTGGGAAATATCTTCGACCGATTGGGGTGGCAGTTTTCCAGACCAGTTAAACATTGATGTCATGGTTTTACTGACGAATTGCCGGATTACTTCGGGTTCTCTTGATAAATTGTCGGTAGTATCTACATTTTTCCCATCGATGAGTTGAACAAAATTAGGAGGTTTTTGGAGACTGAGTTTGCGGATATTTATACCTTGGGATATCAACAAAACTAGAGTTAGTAAGTGTAAACCAAAAGTTGCGATCGCAAAAACCGTCAAGAGGCTAATTGTTCGTTTTTTTTTCTCCAGTAACCGCACCATTACCTTACCTCCCTACCTAAATTTATACCCTTTCTCGCACCCACGAAGTCGTATTGCTAATAGCATTAAAAACTGCAAACCCCCCGAAAGCAGCGACCAACAAAGATATAGTCGGTGCTAAAATACCTAGAAAAATTATAAACCACATTAAATCTGGATCGGCATTAGCATCCTGTCCGGGTCCATTGACAATGACTGCGGCTGTTAATATGGCAATAATGTTAAAAGAGATTTTCGCAATCCCCGCAGCGATAAACCCCGTTAACCATGCGAAAATGGGCTTACCAGCCACAGGCAAAAGCGAACCACCGACAGCGAGGGGTCCTAATGCTGCTATCAGTAGCATTGTCACTTCAATTAGGTTTTGAAAAGCATATTGAAGCGAAACTAAAAAGCTTTTAATAATAGTTTGAACTGTGGAACCCAACAACGAATTAAAGGCATTTTCGGAAATAATACCTGTGCTATAGGCAATTTGATTAACTTTATTTTCTAATCTATCAATCCAAGTTTTATTTCCATATAAATCTCTATATTCCCGCCAAAGACTATTGATTTTTTCGCTAGCTTTGACAAAGCATTGGCTTTGCTGTTCGCCAGTTAGTGACTGGCAAGGACGCAATAAAGAACCAGCTACATCTTCAGCAATGCTCATATTTAATGCTTGTTGGTAAACTTTTTCGGCATCACCTGTTGTTAGTACCTGTTGATTTACCGTATTCAAAAAATTTCTTACTCCCAATGTCAGGCTAGATAACATACTACCATTACCTGCATTACTTAGTAACATCACGATAATTAGGGGCCAGATTAAAGATGAAATTGGGCGCGAATACTCGCTATCTATAACATCTTTGAGCCACTGTAACATAAAAAATAGGAGAGTTCCAACTGCAAAAAATATACCGAGATTTGTTAAGGCCCCATATAAGTTACTACTAGTCTCATTTTGTAATAAATTTAACCATTGCTCATCCCAGCCTGCGTTAATACTATTCGCAGTTGTCGCACCATTATTAAGGACATTATCAATATCAACTTGAGCTAAAAAACTTGAATAAATTACTTTCATTATATTAAATTACTATAGTTGTAGCAATTTTATGTAATTTGTGTTGGTGGATATGCTTATGAAGATATTTTAAGAGGAATGACCACAGAGACACAGAGAACACAGAGGAAAGAAGAGAGAATATTGAGTTTTCGTGAATTTTTTATAACTTTTTTCAATTTTCAGGTTTTCTACCAAATAAATCAGTTTGAGAGGTAGTCCGTAAAAGCCTTGCAGCTTCTGTAGAAGTATCAACCCTACGGGCACGATTTGTATCTTCCATTTGTTGAGATAAATTCGCTAGATTTAAGTTAGAATATTGTAAAAATTGGTTTGTTTGAATTGTTTGAGCTAGGTTTTCAGCAATAATTTTCGATTGGTCGCGTTGAATTTTGATTTGCTGCAATTGTAAACTTGATTGATTGGCAGCATTGAGCAAAGCTGTAATACCGGGAATATTAGCACTAACTCCAGTAAGTTGACCAACTCGTTGTTGGATATCATCAATAAAATCTTGATTAATTTCATCAGCCTTATCGCTAAAAGCATCAATATTTCTTAACCCTGTTTCGGTTTGTTCTAACTTGATTTTTGTGCGAGTTTGTCCATTTTGTCCCAATAAGCCCATAATTGAACTACGAATAATCAAACGATTAATTTCATTGCCATATAAACTTGAATTGAGTAAAGGATTATTTTCAAAGCCGCTGGATAACGAATTTAAAAAAATATCATTACTAATTCTTTCGCTAGCAGTAACAGGATTGGCAATATTCAAGTCACCTGTCGCTTCGGTGATAGCACTTTGAGCTTGGATTTCTAAAGGTCTTAAATCACTAATATTATTTTGCGTGTAGTTTTGTAAGTCCTCAGAATATGCTTGAAAATCGCTCCAAACTTTACCTAGTTGTGCGGTTACAGGTAAGATGATGAAAAAGGAGAGGGCAAAAGTTAAAAGGGTGGTTTTTTGCATAATTATGGTAATTATTGGAATCCGGTTTTATTTTCTTAGCAAAGGAATAGCACTTGCGCTTAAATCTCTCAGTATTCTTCCTCTGTGTACTCTGTGTCTCCGTGGTTCTTTGATCCATATTTTATTTCAAAAATAAAACAAGACGGCTATAGATGTGATGAATAATTTTAACTTTACAGTTTATTGTCGATGGTGCGTTACGCTCCGCTAACGCACCCTACATATATATAATATTGCCTTAACTTCCCCGTAGCGAAGCTATCAACTGACGCGCAAAGGCAGAAACTGCTTCATACTTATTACTATACTCCTGCATAATTTTACTACGGGCGGCTTGTTCGTTAGGATTATTCGCAACTACTGCTAATTGCTCGTAACCTGGATAATAGCGACAAAATGTATAGGTACCATTATCCAATAACCATTGACTATAAACGCCTTCTTTACGGGGAAAGAAGGTTTCGGAAGCATTGCGCGAAATAATTTCACGCGGATATTTTAAAATATCAATAAAACTATCAACTGCGACTGGTTGAATGCGACCAACTAACCGCGTTGTTAAGTTCTGTAAAATCTTTGATGCAGCTTTGGATTTAGCGATGGTATCGGGGTCTTGCGCTGATAAAATAACCCGAATCCCAGCTTTAGCTCCATTCGCGCAAATTCGACCTACTAAGTCAGCAATTTGGTCAAATTCAAATAAAATCGGTGCTTCATCGATAAAGAAGATAGAAGCTGGACTACTGAGTGCCCGTCGTAACGCTGCTGAGTAGGCACTTAATGATAGAATTGCGGCATCTTCGCTATCGGAGAGGTTTCGCAGGGCAAAAACCAAAAGTTGGGCATCGCTTTTAAAGCTGGATGGTGCAGAGATAGCTTGTCCGACACGACTCGAAAGCCAAAATCGTAAGCGTAATTGAATTTGATTCAAGGCATCTTCAACTCTGCCACCAATTGATTCGATTTGTAAATGTTCTTTGGAGCAGAAAGTGAGAAAATCTTTTAAAGTGGGAGTTTTCTGCCATTCTGGACTACCAAATCCCCTAGCGATCGCTTTGCGGTATCGTTCCTTAATTCCTTCATCGGCAAAGAAGGCAGTTAAAGCCAAGTTTATCAGCGATCGCACTGTCTGCGAAAGTAGCTGGTTTTCGCTCGATGTGCCTAAAACCATTGTGATGAGGGCAGATTCGAGAAAAGCAGTATAATCGAGAATGCGATCGCGTTGCTCTTCGGGGTCTAATGCGCGTAAGTCTGGCTGCTCGAATAGATTATTTGACTCTTTGGAAATATCAAAATAGGCTCCATTCCCCTCCATAAACTTGGTATAGTCGGTAAATGTAGAGGTACCATCGGGTTTGGGGAAATCCAACGCAATTACCGGAATATTATGCGCTAAAGCTTGGGTCAAAATTCCCGCTACCAATACCGATTTACCTGCACGAGTTGTGGCAAACAATGCAAGGTTTTTATGTTCGTTGAATAAATCGATATGTACGGGTGTCCCTCCTTCCTCGGCAATCAATTCAAACCCGTAATTATCCCCTTGTTTTGTTAATACTAAAGGCATTAATCCAGGGACTTCACTAGTTAAATATAGTTGCCGACGGTTAAAGGGAGTTGCTAACAACCCCTCCCAGACTATCGGTAGAGATTGCAACCAAATTTTCCAAGCATATTCGGTTTCTCGAATTACCTGTGCTGGACGTTGAAAGCAGTTTTCGATATACCTTGTTGCTTCGTCTAATAGTTCTAAAGTGGGACGATGGACGAAAATAGCCACCCCTGCGTAAATTGGAACTGCCCCTTCGTACAATTGTTCCTGTGCGGCAACTGACTTCCTTAACTTTAATTGAGCATTGACATCGATAGTTCGGCTTTTTTCTTGAGCCATAAGTGCTGTCATATTCGACTGTTTCAATACCCGTTGCAAGGTAGTTTTTACTATTGCTGGGTTTGCCGCAGTTAGCTGACAAAAAATTTCTGTATCTACTACCGTTTCCCGCGCTAGTAATTCCCATAAATATCGCAGTTGAGCAGATTTATTTTGCCAAGACCCAGGTTTTTCTAAAAATGCCATCGCACCGACATAGTTGTTATTCACATGAACCCAGCGACGGTCAGCACAAGGAACATCCGACTGCATTAGCAAAGTGGCACTATGAATATTATCTATTAGTAATTTCGTACTCGCTAAATCTGAATTTGCTTCTTCGTGCAATCCATTTTCATCTAAAGTCATTAATTGGGGAATATCAATTGGTGGTGTATGATTAAATCTGCGCCAAACTTCACCCCAAAGTTGATTCGCTGTCATTGGCTTAACATCTAACCCCATTTGATTCGACAGAATTTGTTCCCAACGAGAAAAGCCTTGCTTGTAAGCATTCTCAATCATCGCTTCGATGCGTTGGTTTTCCATCTCTGCCTTTTCACCCTTAAACTTTAGCCACCATAATTCGGCTTTAACTAACAATTTTTCTATCCAATCATTGCTATTTTTCGAGCTGGTTTCAACCGTATAAGTTACATATATTCGTAGAAATTTTGGTTTACGAATGCCCAAACTAGTCAGTTCTTTAGTTCTTGCCCTTTCTGCCATCAATAAGTATTTAACATCTTTTGATGGTACAGTTTTAATTAAAGATTTTAGTTCTTGCTGTCGTGCTGTATCCGAACTAAAAGAACCCAGGTGAAAAGTAATTTTTTCTTCACCGGGTATATCTTTCAAACCTGCTTCAATATTACTAAGAATCCGGTCAATCTGTTCAGTTCTTAAAGTCGTGTGGATTCCTCGACATTCAAAACCGAAAACAAAGCAAAATCTATCTTTCTGAGTTCCCTTAGTCAACAAATAAGCACCAACATCACGTCCATTCAGGGCAATACGTAACATTGTTGCTAGATGTAAAGCATCTTCAAAAGGTGTTAATCTCTTACTATTTGCGATACCGACGCTTTGTTTTCCGATTTTTTGCTTCATGGTCAACTTGGTTAGTATCTAGAATGCTTCGATAACGAGCAAAACCCCTCGTCCAAGTGGGAACACCAATAAATTTACTCAAAAATCGCCAACTCCTTCCACCTGTCAATATCCACCAAGTTGCTATCCCCCAAATCGTAGTTAGTATCGTCCACAACCATTTTTGAAAATCATCGCTAAAAATTCCCCCAAAAATACCGTTAACGATAAAGTAGGAAGCTAAAGCAATAATTGTCCAAGGCAGAATCTGGTCGGCAGGAATTGGCCCTAATGAAGGTTGACTCCCCAAAATTTGATTAACTGGACGAAAATCTTTGTCTGTGTTTACTGGAGTCATGGTAAAATCACTGAACTACTTAGTATCACCAATAATAAATCCCGTGAGAACATCAGCAATAGTCACAGCGACAATCACGAGTAAAGGGATTCTAGCGATAGTTTGCCAATCTTCATCTTTGCGAACTGCATTAATTACACCGACTAGGGAAACGGCAATGTAGAGTAAATAAATTGCTCGCAATATATTGAATATTAAAGAGATAACATTATTTTGACTATTATTATTCGTTGAGCCTTGGGTCAATGTCGTTTTAAAAAAGTCTTCTGCCCGCCGAAAAAACTGAGCGTCGGCAGGTGCAATCGAATAGTCTAACCATAAGCAAAAGAAGATAATTCCTGCTGCTAATATCTGTAAGAGGATACGCGATCGCGCCGACAAATGAACCTGTTGACCAATTTGCTGAGTAACTATTGTCACAAAGCTACCAACTATTAAGCAAAAAAGCAGGACAGGACTTTTAAGGCTAATTGCGCTCAAAAATACTGCACTAGCAATTAAAGTTAAAGTTAAGGAGGGTGCATCACTTAGGCGTAGATGCAAGTGTTTAAGTCTTTTTCTCACTTTTTGTATGTTTTTAGCGTAATAATTATTAAAATAGTCAAAAATCTAGGTTTTGAGATTAAGCTTTTAAAAACAACTCCTTGCAAATGCTGATTTAGGTATTTATTCTACTATATTACTGAATCACCTGGGTTTGTGTAAAATTTACCCCTGCGAGAATTAGCGCAAAGCGTAGCGGTTGATTTTAGAAAGCAAATCCGGTTTAGCGCAAACTGTTGCCCAGAGTATTAACGACTAAAGCTGTCGTCGCTTAATTGGTGTTGCCGGATTACCTGCATAAATTGTCATCGGTTCTAAAGATTTTACCGCTACTCCTCCCAGAGTCAGCACAGCACCCCGACCAACAGTAACACCTGGACCAACCAGACTTTTAGCGGCAATCCAACTACTTTCTTGAATGTGGATTGGCGCAGGAATCAGTTGAAAATGAGGATAACGCCAATCATGATTACCCGTGCAAAGATAAACTCCTTGCGAGATACAGACATGACTTTCAATTGTAACAGCAGCCACATTATCGATCCATGCATCTTCACCAATCCAAACACAATCACCAATAATCAACCGCCAAGGAAACTTGACCCGCACCCCCGGTTTGATATTGACATTTTCACCAATTTGCGCTCCAAAACTCCGCAGTAACCAAACTTTGATAGCTGATATCGGCAACCAATGACTTTGAACCAGTGGTGAACCGACGAAGTACCAAAGCAGTTGCCGCGAATATGATGCCCCAGGGGTATAATTACCAACAGTATATTGATCTAAACGCATAATATTGTAAATAAAAAATATCTAAAGATTAGCGCCTGTATAGCCTGTGAAAATCCAGACGAGCGATCGCATAATATCTCGCAAGATATGTAAGGTAGATTCTGGGGGTTGATTGGAAGGAACAGAAACCGGGGTAAAAACAATACCATGACTGCCAAGAACAAGAGAAGCGATCGCTTTGGCTCTGGGCATATGATAATCTGAGGTGACTAAATATAAATGTTGGATATGGTTTTTTTGGAAATCCTTTACTAAGGTCGTAAAGTTAGTCAAAGTATCAACTGCACGCTGGTCGATATGCAGTCGTCTTAAGGAAACAACCGCAGCCTGAAAAATTTTCTGTGTTTCTTTGGCATTGGGTCCCGAAGATATCCATATATCTAACTTCGGATACCAATTAGCAAGTTCAGCAACAGCCTCTTCGCGCTTCGGGTCCCCACCTAGAACTAAAAAGGCTTGGGGTACTGGGGAAAGATGAATAGCGATCGCGTTTTTAATCGGAACGATTGCTACCGGGCTAAGTAGAAGACTTATTAATGCTAGAATCCAATATTTCTTGAAAAACGAATAAAACGATTTTATCTCTGAACTCATAGAGTGTATATTTACCACTTTTGGGTTTTTAAACTCGGAAAAGAGTATTCATTAATACTAAAATTTTACAGTTTTCTTTCGGCTAATCGTTCCTTCGTATACTCCAATTAGCTTTTTAGCTGAACTTTCCCAGGTATAATTTTTAAGTATAAACTCACGCGCACGCAAGCCGATTGCTTCTGCCTCTTGAGGATGACTCAAACAATAGTTGAGAGATGATGCGATCGCTCTGGTCTTGATATCCACAACATAAGCTGCTTTTGCTTGTTCAGCTTCGGGAAAGTTACAACCAGTCGTAATTACGCATGGTAGACCCGAAGCCATACCTTCTAAAACAGATATACTGAATCCTTCAGAGTAGGAAGGTGCAACGTATAAGCTAGCTGCTGCAAGTGCAGCATATTTGATTTCACCTGTCAACATGCCTGTAAAGGTGACAGCATCTAAGCATTTAGCTTGAGCAAAGTAATCTTGCACCGTAGTTAAAAATCCGGTACTGTTGGGACCTGCAACAATTAAATGTGTTTCCGGGAAATTATTATGAACTTGGGCAAAAGCTGGAGCAAGTAAATCTAAACCTTTTTTGGGGTCAATTCTGCCGAGAAACAAAATTAGTTTTTTATGACGTGTAGCCGGAAATTGCTGATAGAAAATTTCTGCATCGGGTAGGGTTGTGAAATCGTGCTGGTGAACCCCGTTAGGAACAGTTACAAACTGGTCAAATCCTAAAGATTTAACATTGCCAGCTTCAGCATTAGCGATGACTTGAATTGCACTCGATTGTTGTATAAGTGGCTGTTCTATTAAATTTAAATATAGTTTTTTCTTCCAGCCTTTATAAGATAAAGCCCAAGGTTCTAACATTCCGTGGGGAGTAATAATGTAAGGAACTTTTCGCAACTTGCATAACCAATGTACGAAAGAAACTATTGGTGCAAAAACAGTATTTGTATGGATGACATCGTATTCGTGAATATGAAAAATTAGCCATTTAATTAAACTCAGGCTGACTACTAAATCGCCTTTATGCCAACAGGAAAAATAACAAATTCTGTAATTGTCTTTATCAAGCCATTGGTTTAGAGATACGGGAATTTTTTCTAAATTATTCGCATCGGTGGTAATGACATCGACAATCACACCTTGGCTAGCGATCGCAGTTGCAATTCCTTCCACTGCTTTAGCGATACCACCATAATTATTACCAATATAGGGTGTAAAAATTAAAATTCTCATAGTGATTTATATTGTTAGGTAGTAGATGCAAATAGATGTTCAAAAGTTATTTCACAGCCAAATTTGAATGCGATGTCCACAATCATCAAAAATATTTATGTTCAATTTATTGACGATATAGTAGCAATTGCCTGGAAAATACCTTCAGCAAAATTTTTCGGACTATAATTAGCAACAATGTTTCGACTTAATTCTCCCATTCGATTTCTTGAATTTGAGTCAATCTGATGAAGACTTACTAAGGCATGAGTAATATCTTGAGTGTTTTCTGGAGTAAATAACAAGCCATTTTTACCATCGCAAACAAGTTCATAAGCAGCTCCTACTGTGCGGCTAGATAGAATTGGTAGTCCAGCAGCACAAGCTTCGTTTAGTACTAAACCCCACTGCTCTTGCAAAGCAGGATGCACAAAAGCATTAGCTAATCCATACCAATCTCCTATTACCTGGTAAGGGATAAAACCAGGTAAATGAACGCAATATTGCAATTGTTTTGCCAGTATGAGGTTGCGGATTGCGGGTTCTTCTTCTCCACTACCGCAAATTACTAAATCCCATGCACGAGCATCTCCAATTTGTTGCCTATACGCAGCAAAAGCTTCTACAAGACGATAGACATTTTTGCGTTTAACCAAGCGGGTAACAGCAATAAAATAAGGTTTGGTCGGAATTTTTGGCTGCCTTAGCCTTACAGCAGTAACATCAAGCCTTGCAGCTTCAGCCTGCTGTGCAAAATAATCGTTGTCAACAACATCGTAACCAAAGAAAATGCGGTCGTTCGGGAACCCTAACTGAACCAGGTAGTCACGGTGGAGCTTGCCTGCGACAATGGCAGTATCATACTTTTTGACGTAAAGCCAAGATTTGATCAGCTCCTTCCACCATTGCCGTTGGTGGTCATCCCATTTACTGTCACTCATGAGAATTGTGGGAACACCGTGGTTTTTACACCAGAAAAGTGCAGTGCGAGATATTGGAAATCCCCACCCAGGGATCGCAACGATATTTGGTTGTAGATCGTCTAAGTAAGAGGGTAGTAAAGACGCTGGCACACTAGATTCTTGAGTTCTGGGAGTTGAGTCCGGTGTTGTAGCTATCGGCAACAAGGTTTTCACAGGAAATGTAATTTCTCGCTCTACATCACCCCAAGGATGTTCGCTGGTCTTGTCTGTAATTTGAACTGCACTTAAGTTCCAGCCTTTCTCCAGACAGGCTGCACATACAGCACGCAGGCGTGCAGCATGATAACCTCCAATATTATAGAAAATGACAACTATATGCATAACTAGTTATTTTTAGGATCGTCAATAGGTAGTGACTAAAATTAGATCGCCAAAAAAATGTTTAAATTTGCTCCTGAGAGTTAAATTAAATTTATAACCAAGCTTACCTTTTAGATATTTGATATTTAGGTGTTTTTGATAATGAAGTAAATTAATTATATGACGTATGTGTACTACTTATTTTTGAATATAATGACCTAACAAACAACTATGAATGATTAAAATTATTGCAAATTTTTTTAATCTTGCTAGCGCAAACGAACTTTACCACGAGCGTAGTAAACTGCTAGACCAACAAATATTAATTGAAATATTGCTTCTTGGAAAAATCTTCCTATCCCATGTGTTAATCCTACCATACCTGGGCTGATCATCCCCATATAAAGGATTCTACTAAAAGTACTTTTTTGATAAACAGCAGATATCCAAAGATGTTTAAACATATATCCGATTAGCCCAAAAACCACACATCCGAAGTAACTAAATTCCATAAAACAATCTCCAACGCCAGGAATTGTGGTACCGTTAGGTCGGGTATAGCCATATAAATTACTAAGTACTTCACTATACGTGTCCCACAAGTTAAATTGTAAAGATTTTTTAAAATCAAAACCTACAATTTGCCCAGGTACAAATTGAAAAACGATACTATCCCACCATCCTGTCCCAAAACCATATAAACCTGTCCTGTTTGCTACATCAATTACTAATGCTGCATTTCTTAGTTCTAAGATATCTCCCTTTTGCTGGGAGTTAAATGCTCGCTGCGTTGCAGATAATATCTCCTGCCAATTGCCACTAAAAACTAAATTCCAAACACCTCCACGTAACTCACCAAATAAAGGAATAAGAAAAATTACCATTAACATTGCCGTAACGATAAGCCATTTAGGAGGTACATAACGACAAACCAAGAACAAAGAAAGACCGATAATAATAGCAAATGTCATTGTCGGTTGACGGCGTCCGATTAGAACGGTACTAAATAGTGGCCAGCCAGAAATTATAGTGCAAATAATATTAAGAAAGTGAGGATGTTTCAGAGTCTGTAAAATAAAAATTACAAAAGCTATGTTGCCAGCTTGAATGAAAAAAAGATATATGGTAGCTGGACCTGTCCAATTATAATTAGCTGCTATTTGGACAGTTGTACGAGAAAGTAAAAAAATAAAGAACCATGCTTGAGCCATAAGCGTGATTCCTACTATAAACAATTTACGGTCGTCCGTAACGATATCTAGGGTTTTTAACCATTTTTTATTTGGCTTAATTCGATAGCCAATCCAACAGGCAGCCGCGCAAAGACATGACATAACTAAAACGTTGTCTAGTGCTACTGGGCTAACTGGACCCGGATTCGCAATCAAAGCAAATACCTGCGGTAAAATAAAGGAAATAAACATACAACCCATGAAAAATGGGTATTGATAAATTCGCTCGATCCGAATGACTCCCCACACTAACAATCCCAAGCAAATAATAACTAAAAGGTTTCGATATGCTTCTGCCATGCAATCACATATTAATTATTAGTTGGAAATAAAATTAATTTAATTAAAATGAAAATGGTTGTAACACATTTTACTAAGGGTTTAGTGATATTTAAATTTCAGTAAAAATTCCGAGTATACTTGGCTGAAAGTTAAATTTTATATTTAACCTTTTTTAAATGCTCCAGTGAGAGAAAAAGTTACGACCAAATCTAAAGCGTAATCATTGTTAGGGATTTGAGCATTCAATTCTAATACGAAGCTCAAAACATTGATTTTTACGTAAAACCTTTAAATCGAAGGATTACAGAATATTCTTTAATGTGAGTTAAGTGATAGCATAACGCAAAACTTGGAGAGAATACTTTAATTGTGACAAATTAAAACAAGAAGTGTTGGTGGATTTCAGGGCAAAGCTTTCTAGCTGCCGAGGATTATTAAGGCAAAATCGCAGTTTCTCTGCTATTGCGGAACCTGTTACTTCCTGCAATATCAATCCGTTCGCGTTGTCTTTTACTACCTCACCACAGAATTTTGAACTAACGATCGGCAATTTCCATGCTTGTGCTTCTAGTTGGGTAATGCCAAAACCATCAGACAGAGTAGGAAAAAGGAATACATCTGCCATGCGATAGTAATCGGCTGTTGCACTTCTGGATACTGCACCTACCCACTGTATTTGTGGGTGAGAATACTGGGGTATAGGGATGCCTTGAGAACCAACTATCCAAAATTCTATTGGTTGACCGCGTAAAATTTCCGCAGCTTCTAGTAATGCAGCAATACCCTTCCGCAAGATAACTTGTCCTAAAAATAGCACCCGCAGTGGACGTTCAACCGAAAAAGTTTCAGGATAGGTACGTACAAAACTATGTGCTGCTGTTGGTGGTTGATAGGCAAGAGGAATGATGTCAATTTTATGCTGGGGTATACCTGCTTGCTGTAATGCTTGGTTTGACCAAAGCGAGTTAACTACAATTCGATCGGCTAATAAACATTCTTCTCGCCAGTTGTTCCAGTACTGGGAAGGTGCTGGTTGCCAACTCGATTGATAGTCAGGATATCTAGAATATTCCTCGAAAACTAATTGTTCTTCAACTATTCCTGGATCAATTTGACCCAAAATAGTGTACCAACCTTGAGATTTTGCGTAGCTAAACAGTTCTAAAGCTGCATAGCTGTAAGCAAATAGGATGGGGCGATTGATAGGGGTTATAGCCTTGAGTGACTGCAATGCTCGTTTTTGGAACCAATGATTGCGTGCAATCATACGCTGCCATCCAGAGGTTTTTTTAATTCGATGAGCTATTTCAAAACGAATTAAAGAGCCAGTAAAGGACAGTACAGATGTTTCAGCTAAATCTGTATGAAACCGTTCCCGCAAATTATTTAACAAAGCTTTAGGCAGTCGGTTTAGCCTAGAATCGGGTGGAACCCAAGCATCTGTTATCAGGTTAGTAAGTTGTCCAGCTTGGTGTAATGCCCGTGGAATAGCATAATGCTCGCGGGCACCGAGTTGGCAGCAGATCCAAGAGGAATTTTCTTCTGACATTGCTGATACCATAACAATTTAATTAAGCTACTTCGTACCATTTCTGGTCAGAGCGATTAAATCTCAGTTTTAGCTTTTCAGCATTACCACCGATGTATCTATCGCTTTTGCATTGGATTGTCTTGGAGTTTTGAGGAAACTTAACTTGTGCTTTACTAGCACCACCCACAATTAAAATCTCTTGCCCATCAACATAATGCTCTGTACTCATATCTACTTCTATAACTGGATTTACAGTATTGTTGTTGACCACAAGTTCTTCAAACTTTGGCTCAACAATATATGGTGCTGCCTGCCAGAAATTAGCAGTTCCTTGTAATTCTCGTCTTTCAACATCTATATATTGATTGTTTAGGAATAAAGGACGCTCGTTAGACAAAGATGATGATTGTTCTGGAGTTCGACAATTTTCAAATATATTTTCTTCTATAACTATATTCTGTAAATTGCCAAAATAAACTACACATGTAGATTTTATATTATTTCCATTAATTGATTTCTGTCGATTACTCTTAATACTAATATTTTTTAATACACCCCAAATATTTACAGATACGACAGGTTTGTTTTCGGACAAAATTTCATTTGAATAAAATTTTATATCGCGATTTTCCCCACTAGTAAATAAAGCGTTTCCACAATCTAAAAATTTATTACTTTCTATTAACAAATTACTACTGCCACCAAAAGCACAAACACCAGCAGGAGAATTTTGAAATAAACAGTTAGAGATTACAGTATTGTGATTAACTGGAAATCTGCCTTGTGCTATTACAAAACCAGAATTAATCGAATCTTTAAAAATACAATTATCGAAATAATAAGACTTATTTGGTGAAATAGGTGCGTTTTCAACCCAGGAATTTGCTGTTTGTGAAAATTCACAGTTTTTTACAGTTAGTTCTGCATCTAAACTCAACATCGAAGCATTGGAACTGTGTAATTTACTATTTGATATAGTGACTTTTCCAATCGAATCTCCGCCACCGTAAATTACCTCTCCTCGAAAATCATGTACTTCAACCGACTCAATAATTATATTATCTAAAGCTTTATTAAAATCTAAAACTATTCCTTTATGACTAATGTCCCATCCTTCACCTGTAATAGGATCGGCAGGCCAAGACCGATTTCCTGTAAATCCATTTAGTCCGCCGCTTAATTCAATGTTTTTGATTGTAATATTTTTTCTTGGTTCAGTGATATTATCGGTTCCTTTAATCAGGATACCTATACCTCTGATAACTTGTCCGTTAATAACAGACCAATCACCCCTACTTTGAAGAATAGTCTTCCCAATTCCATCACCTGAAAGCGTAATATTGTCATAGTTTATAACAATTGAAGATGGAACTTCAACTGTTAAATCTGCTGGAGCAATTTGGTAGATTCCCGCAGGAACATAGATATTTCCTCCCCCTTTCTTACCAACTGCATCAATAGCAGCTTGAATTGTCGCTGTATTATCTGCAATAATTTTAGGATTATTGGTAATACCAGTAATCAATAATCCAAATTGTTTAACGTTGACAGCATCTGTTGGTATTTGATTCTGCACTATTTTGATATATTTCTTTGAAGTTGCCTGTGCTTTTTTTGATAGGAAAATAGTAAGTAGCATAGACAGGCTACTTGTTACAGAATATAAGACTGCGGAGGTTAAAAAAGTTCGGCGCTTCATTATATATCCTATGGAGATATCGACGCATCTAAATTAACCTTTTAATAATAAATATTCAAGAGTCTGGGCACGGACTTGCCAGGTATGCTGGCTGGCAAACTCCAATTGTTCCAAGCTTTTATCGTAGGCTTGAGGCTTTGTTGACAAAGCTAACTGCTTGCGGATAAGAGCGATCGCATCCTCTACCGAGTCAAAAATGCTAATCCATTCTGGATATAAACGACACTCTGGGATATCAGTACTCAAAATCGGATGACCGCTGGCGATGCCATCCATGATTTTGGTGGGACAAGCTGCTTGGTTAAACGGGTGTTTGACTACGTAGGGAATCCAATTGACTGCAAAAGACCAGTAATATTTTGCCACCTCATCTGATGGTACTCTCCCAATATGGCGGACATTGGGCAATGCTAGCGCTACCTGACGAGTAGCTTGCCAATTTCCTTGTTCTAGCATGATTTGTTCGTCTAAACCACCGACAAAAACAAAAGTGACTTCAGGGCAAGCTTTGATAACTTGGTAAATTAGTTGCCAATCTAAGCGATCGCCCAAGTTACCTACATAGCCCACCGTCATTGGTTGTGGTAGATTTTCTGGTTGAGGATTGAGGTACTTATTTACAAATCCATGTGGGTAATGATGAATGCGGGAAGCTTTTTGGGGATGCCGCATCCTCAAAGTCATTACTTGGGAATGGGAAGCACAGAGGGTGATAGTTGCACGTTCAATTAGTTCCCGTTCCTGTTCTAAAATTTTGTCTTTTTGGCTGGGTCGATAGAGGGAATAATCATCAAAGTTGTAATAAATTAATCTCTCTGTCGGTATGTGGCGAACCCAAGAGGAAAAATAAGGCTCAGAAGCAATGACCCAAGGATGTTCTCCTGAAACCCGTTTGAGTTGCTGACACCACTTCTGTATTAAGTATTCCAAGTAAAACCGGAATAGTTTTTCTAATCGTCCTGCATAGCCAGTAGGGAGTACTGTGATTGACCGCTGTAAAAGGGTTGGCGGAGTTCGGCTCGACCAGGTGGGACGGATTAGATGATAAGTCCGCCAATCATAGAATTGAACTGCATGAGTATGATGATTGTCAGCTAGAGCTTCTGCAATACCGTAAGTCCAAGGACTATTAGCACCTAAAAATAGAAAACTAAGTTTTCCCATATCATAATATGTGTAAATATTAAATATAAATTTCTACCAGCCGCGCATATCTCTCAGCCAGTAGCCAAGAGCAGGCGATCGCCCTATCAACTCTCTAATTAGGGAGCGTAAAGCAGCAGGTAACAGTTGAAAACGACGAACAGGAGGTTGATAAAAGACTGGTTGCTGATTTTGTTTACTCCTATAAACTGGTTGTAAAGTGGAAATATCACTAATCAATGACTGATAACTTTTCCACATTATTGCTTCATTAAAGTTAGACCTAGCACGTTCAATTACAGCAGTACTAAAAGTTTGGTAGTTCTCACAAGCGTATACAACTTGTTTTGCTAAAGTTTGGATGTCGCTTAATGGTGCAAACAGTCCTGTTTTATTAGCAGTGATGATTTCTTTGGTTCCCGTGTCTACATCCCAAGCGACTGGTATACATCCCATACCCATCGCTTCAATAGTTGCCATGCCAAAAGGTTCAACCCGACTGAGCATCAGTAAAACCTTTGCTGATGTAGCAGTAGAAAAAATTATATCTCGTGACACATAACCATAAATCTCAATTTGCTCAGAATTAGGTAATTGCTTAATCTTAGTGATAAATTTTGGTGTGACATTTCCAAACCAGTGCAGTTTACCTTTAAAGCCCAATTTAATCAATGATTTCCATAAGATGAGAACATCGAATGCCCCCTTGGTTGGATTATCACCACCCAAAAAAATCAAATCATCTTGCCTGACAGTATGTACTTTTGGTAGTTCCGGAAACACACAACCATTATAAATTACAGACAATTTTTGTGAGTGTTTTAAATGATGCCGAAATTTACTTGCCACAGTCTCAGACACAGCAACAATCGCTTCTAAATTATCCTCCTCTGCTAATGCTTTCAACCAATAAGGTGGGGCAGTATCATGGACAACATAGACGCATTTCATATTTGCAGGCAAGTAAGGAATTATAATATCAAACTCCTCACATGCGTTAAAAACTACTATATCTTGAGGATTTTGTTCTAACCATTGCCACAGTATTTTTGGTGTTTCTGTTGCGCCACCAGGTAACTCTAAAGATGATACTTGAAAATCATCACTCGCCATCCAGGTAGGATGGGTTAGCAATAGCATTGTTGTTTGGTGTCCAGCTTGTGTTGCTTGACGACAACAAGATAAAGCTACAGGAGATATTCCACCGCTCTTATCGCTAGGAATTAGCCAACAGAGTTTCATTAGTATAAATTTTTTGAAAGTACTTCAAAGTTTACGAAGAAATGGACGGAGTTTTCCCCAGCTAAATCGGTCATACACACTTATGTGACGAAAATTCAATTTAGACTGGCTAATAAACTTTCATTGTTTCATCTTAATAACTGATATCCAAGCTCGATGTGCAGACTCAATATCAAAACCATCAAAATAGCGCTTGCGTATTTTATCCCCGCAAACTGATCCACTCTCCACCCGTTCAAGAGCAGTGATAATACCTTGACTAACATCAGACGGATTATCGGGAGAGACTAATAAGCCAACTTCAGGAAAGCCTTCATATAAATCAGGAATACCACCCACACGAGCAGCAACACAAAACCGTCCAGCTTGCATCAGTTCCAGAAGACTGAAACAAGGGCCTCCTTCAAAGCGCGAGGAATAGACAAAGAAATGACAATTAGCCATTATCTTTGGTAAATCTTTACGGTGGTCATAAGCACCATGAAAAACAACGTGTCTTTGTATACCTAAATTTATTGCTAAAGCTTTAAGTTGAGTTTCGTCTGTTCCTCCACCATACAGGTGTAACTCAACTTGCTGCCATTCTTTAATTACAGGTACTAAGGCTTGTAATAGGGTGTCTAAATTTTTCTGTTTGATATCTAGACGACCAATAAAACCAATTTTCCAAGGAGGAGCGAGACAAAGGGGTATCGTTTCTGGGAAGAATAGTAAATTATGGTATGGAACTACATGCGCTTGCCCTGTATATCCATACACCTCCTTAAATTGATGAGCCGTACATCTGGAAACAGAAATCACAGCATCAGTTTCAGCTACTGCCTGACAAAACTTTTCTCCGTGAGGAGGCACTGGGGGTATAAATTCTGGGGCAAACATCCAACTTGCGGCAATCTTGGCTTGGCGAAGATGTACTAAACGCACCATTTTCAGGTAAAGCTCTGGCATGGGCTGGCGGACGCAGAACACCCAATCGCCAGGTTTGAGTTGGGTCGCCAACCAAGTTAGCATGAAGTGCTGTCTGACTAACCAGCGATCGCCTGATACCCTTCGTTGGCGATACACTGCTATTCCCTTCTCCACTAACTCATCGACTAGTGGACATGGCTCTAACTCTGCGACTGCTACTCTAAACGGTATACTCTCTCTGTGTAAATATAGTGCTAAGGCATGTAAGTAAGTTTCAATGCCACCTGCCCGATACAAAACATCTGAGTAGATAAAAATCATACATAAAATATTTTAGGGGATTGCGATGATATTAAGTATTAAATATTTCCCTAGTAGCCAAATGCTTTCCTTTGGCAACTGAATTAAAAATGCGCCAACTTTTTGATTCAAATCGTCCGCGTTTAAAATAAAGATATTTCAGTAGTGTTATTAGCCCTGAAAATGGAGGCAAAGTAGGAATTTTTCCTCTATAGTACTCAACAAAAGTGTTTGAATAGCCTATTCCTTCAGCCAACCTAAGCAAATATTCTTCTTGCAATCGGTTAACTGGAATCAGATGATTTAGCTTCAGAGATACAAATAATCCTGTACCTAAACCAAGATCGCAGGATGTAAATGCCATGTCAATATCCCCTGAGCGTAGTAGCTGTTTTCCCTTGGCATCAAGTTCTAACCTTTTTGAATTACTGATTGCTAATTCGGCATATTTTTTAGCTACAACTTTTCTTATGCACATCCCGGCACCTACAGGAACTGTGGCGTAAGATACTAGTAAATTTGACCAAGAATCTCGTTCTAACTCTCGAATAGCTAACATCCACCAATAGGGCTTAGTCCAATCTGGAGGTACTTCTTCAAATTCAGCTCGAACCTCCCCACCCCAAGCACCAATCATGGGGTAATCTTTACTTATTTTCAAAGCAGCTTCTAAATAATCTGGTTCTAAAACATTATCATCATCAACAAATACTAGAATTTCTCCCAATGCCTCTTTAATGCCTCGCAATCTTGCAGGAGTTAAACCTAATTCTTCTTCTCGAATATGCCGAGCTTGAGGATGCCAACTTAAGTCAATTTCCTCAGCAAGAAGTAGATCGCTGGCATTATCAATTAGTAATAATTCCCACTTCTCTATAAGTAGAGTTTGAGCCTCTAATGCTTTTAGTGCTTTATCAAGGTAGTCACGCTTGGGGTTATAAGTACAAATAATAATACTTAAAAATGGTTCCATAGTAAAAATATCATCTAGCAAATATTTATAGATAAACGTATCGAACTTTTCTGGTCTAAGATTTTTAAAACTAGTTGAGGCAAGAATAACTAGGAAACTTTTTTCATCAACTTGGACTGCGTATTTGCTATTGTTCCCGTAGCCAAAGACGGATAGGGACAGGCAATGTTTGTCGCCCTATCAACTTGATTAGCTTTTTCATCTGCCGTACTAGATGCTTGGGTAGTGTTAACAATCTGTACAAAAATGGATGTTCATAAGGCCATAGCTCTTTTTTGAGTGCTTGCCAGACCTCGGTGTCCTCGATCTCCTGTTCTACCAAATACTTCTCTAGGCAGTTCAGCAAAATCAGACGTGTGGTATGAAGAGTCCTCCGGCTTGGAAAGTATTCTCCAGCCTTTTCAGCGATAACAGATGAGCTATCTGGGTGCTTCCTATACCAGTCCCAACAGTCACTCTCCACAAACACAGGTGCTTTCAAGTATACTTTGGCAAAAAAAAGTGCATCTTCATACAGGAACTGAATAGCTTCGTCGAAGCCACCAACTTCTTCTATGATGTCACGTCGCATCAAGACACCACAAGTGGTTGGTGTTTCAGCTTTGTATTGCAAAAAGAGAGTAAGCAGCTTTGGCGGTTTTACTAAGGTATCAAGCTGGACAGTATTAGGCTTGACAAGTGGAAACCCGTAATCACGTTCTACATCTTCGGGATTGCCCGTCCAGCTATGCCACAGATAGTACGATCCACAAACCATAGCAGCCTCAGATTGTTCTGCCAAAATCGCTACCTGCTTCTCCAGTTTTTGTGGCAAAAATATGTCATCTGCATCCAGAAAGGCAACATAGTCACCTTTGGCTTTGTGGATACCGAGGTTGCGCGAGGTACTTTTGCCGCGATTCTGATGCCCCTCATGTTCTAAATAGTACACCTTATCAGGATTTTTATCTGCGTAATTTAGGGCAATTTGAGTACTGCTATCAGTTGAGCCATCGTCTACCAGCAAGAGTTCCCAGTTGTCATAAGTCTGGGCTAATACACTCTCTATAGCTTCTGCAAAAAACTTTTCAGCATTAAGGAAACATGTCACGACAGAGACCAGTGGTTTATTACTCATCATATTACCTGATGTTGGCTTTCTGGAAAATGGCATATCCTCTGCGGAGAGAAGGATTATCATTAACTAAAAGATATTTTAGATTTGCAAGTAGTCTTTGATGGTTCTTGTAGTTCTCAAAGGTATTGATATCATCAAGGAGGATAAACCTAGCTCCATATACCTCATCTAATAAGTCTAATTCAGCGATACCGATAAACTCGGAACTGTCAATTAGTACCATGTCAAAGTAATCAATTTTATTCCCTTGCTTAATTTTATTGATATCATCCTTTAATGTGTCAACTAAATGTTCTGTAGAGACAGAGGAGATATTGTAGCAACTAACAAAAGAGTTATTAACATAACGCTTTTGCAGTTTAACAAATCGAGGTTTTGTAATGTTCAGGCAGAAAACGGTTGACCTGTTTGGAGAGTTTTTAGCCGAATTTTTGTTTTCCTGAATGCCTGCTAAAATCGCCTCAGTGCTTCCCTCTCCCGCAGATGCCCCAATTAATATAACTGACTTGATATCTTCTTCTCGTGCTAACTTTTGAATGGTAGAAAAAAATTCATCCAGTCTTGCTATTGATATTTGGTAAGGCAGAAAAAAACCAAATCTACGTTCTAATTGGCACAAGACTTTTTTAATTATTTTTTTTGCAAACCCTAAAATTGATGATTTTAGTTGGATAATAATTTTAATTAAAGGTGTCAACCAATTGCTAGAGATTACTTGTGGAGTTATTTTGAAATCCTTTGCTAAATTATTAAAATTTATTTGTTGTACTTCTAATAATTGGTCTGGCGTCAGTAACTTATCTTCTAAAGTAATTGAGTTAACTAATGTTTTTGCCAAATTTATTTGTTGGCAAGCTGTTAGCATAATACGAAGATTATCAACCCATTCATTGAACCCTCGCTTAGGCATCTGATGAGCGCTGTAACGAGATTTTGAGAAATCAATGCTTGGTGGAGTAATTATATGTCTGTTTTTCAGCCCATCAACAACTGCACGAACGTATTCAAGTTCAGGATGGTAAAGTGATGGATATTGCTCGGCAAGCTTAATCGCATCATCTAACTTGCCTTGGCATAAGTGGCAAATAATAAAATAAGCCCATTCTACTGGATCGGGATTTAATGCTTTGTATATCTCAAGAGTCTCTTTTATTGGTTGAACAATCCAAGAATGTGCTATTATCGCATTCCCTTTGTAAAGGTTACACAGTGCCAGTCGTAGTTTTGGTTCAGCTTGGTAGTTTATATAGTTGAGACATCCAAGGTACAAAGCTTCTGCTTCATCATATTTATTTGCGAAGAGTTTTTCATCTCCTTGATACAGAAGCGCTCTATCCAATCCGTAACCAATGATAGGTGAATTTTTAATTTTTGATGAGCTTTCTACAATGGTAAGTGACTCAAAAGGGCTTGTTTGAACAATCCTTTGATTTGGCTTAAGTTGTTTGTATAAATTAAACCACTCCAGGATTTGATTGCGTTGTTTAAGGGTGTGTCTAGATTGAACCAGTTGATAACCAGCATTGGTAATTCTCTCCAGATTCTCTGGATTTTGCAACAGATCATCTAGTTTATCTAATACATCACTTTCATCGGCAAAAACACAGTTTTGCATATCAACAAAACCACAAGCTTCTAGGGCTGGAGTTTTTTCTGTAATCAAACAGGATTTAGCCCCTGGAACCTCTAGGTGTTTGCGAATAATCTCTTTTGCTACTGTACCGCAGGTTGGAACAAAGCAAGAAGCATTTATTGTGCGGGCATACTGTTCGCCATGTATCATTCGTGATGTTGCTCGTTCGCTAGTATGCCCAAAATGTGGGCAAATTAGTGATGGATAATTTTGAGAAATAATCTTGTGAATTCGTCTTCGCCAGGGATACATAGATTGTTCGCTACCAGTGATCAGTACTGGTATATTTTTCGGCTGCCCATAATCTCGGAATATGTCAGCATCTATAAAATTTGGCCAGACAAATAAGTTGTCGTTAATCTCTGGTAGATATTCAGGCATACTAACAGCAATGCAAAAGAATGTTTCTACCCCCCAACGCTCCATATCTGAAAAAAATGCAGCATGAAATCCACAAAAAGCATCTCCGTTATATAAACCCAGCTTGGGTATTTCTGGATAAGCAGAAGTATTTTTTACAATTCGCTGGCAAGGAGAATTTATTGTGGGAATACCACTCTCAAATAAGGTTATATCTGGTTGGTATTCATCACAAATCTGCTGATAGTCACAATCTTCATCGATAACAATCACTTCAAAAAACTCTGATAAGCACTTGACGTGCTGCTCGTGGAGAAACACCATGAATTTAGGTGCGGCTTTGTATCTCCACTGGAAAAATACGAGTTTTGGCTTAACGATTTTTTCCATAAAACAATTCTACTTTCTCAGTGACAGTTTTGATCTGCTCGTCGCAAAGTTCTGCGTACATTGGTAGTGACAGAACTTCTTTAGCTGCTGCCTCTGAATAGGGAAAGTCACCAATATGATACCCTAAATCAGCATAAGCCGATTGCAAATGTACTGGAATCGGATAATGAATGCCTGTCTGGACTCCCTCCTGATGTAGCATTTGTTGTAAGGCATCTCGCTGTGGCGATCGCACTGCATAAATATGGTAAACGTGATGACTGTAGGGCATGACAGTGGGAGTTTTAACCCCTAAATCTACCAGTAATTCGTCGTACTGTCTGGCATGATTTCTCCGAGCTGTAGTCCAAGCATCCAAGTGACGTAACTTAACCCGCAAAATCGCTCCCTGCAAGCCATCCATGCGACAGTTGTAGCCTTTTAATACATGATGGTATCTTTGTTCTTGACCCCAGTCGCGCAGCATCCGTAGAGTACGAGTATATTCGGGATTATTAGTTACTATCATACCTCCCTCACCGTAAGCCCCTAAGTTCTTACCCGGATAAAAACTAAAACAGCCTAAATCGCCAATACTGCCTACCCGTTGTCCCTTATACTCAGATGCATGTGCTTGAGCAGCATCCTCAATCACTACCAATCCATAACGCCTAGCAATCTCCATAATTGGAGCCATATCTGCTGGTTGACCATATAAATGCACAGGCAAAATGGCTTTTGTTCGCTCAGTAATTGCTTGTTCAATCTTGGTGACATCGATGGTAAATGAGGTAGGGTCGATATCAACGAATACTGGTTTAGCGCCAGTGTAACAAATCGCGGCTACTGTTGCGACGAAAGTAAAAGACACAGTAATTACTTCGTCACCAGAACCAATGCCAGCTGCTAGGAGTGCTAAGTGAAGAGCGCTTGTCCCTGTATTAACGGCAATTCCGTAATCGGCACTACAGTAAGCGGCAAACTCAGACTCAAAGGCTACTACCTCCGTACCTAATACAAACTGAGTACTCTCGAAAACTTTAGCAACCGCATCGCCTATGTCCTCTTTGATACTATTATACTGTGTTTTCAAATCCACAAAGGGAATCATACTTTTACCTCTGCTAAATTTAGTTCAACCAATTGACCCTGCTTCCGCATAGACTGTGTAGCAGCTTCGAGAATCTTCACTATCCGCAGTCCTACTTCTCCATCAGTAATTGGGCGATTACCTTGTTGAATGCAACTAATGAAGTGTAATGCTTCCGTCTTTAATGCTTCAGTCATGTCCAATTTGGGAGACCACATATCTCCCGTCCTATAACTAATCAGCATCTGGTACAGACTCTCTGAATTACCATTGACTGTAATTCCCTTATCGTATACCTTGACTTTCTCACTAGGTTCTATGTCGTCATAAACGATCATCTTTTGGCTGCCGCCAATCAACGTACGACGGACTTTTACTGGTGCCAGCCAATTAACATTAATGTGTGCAATCAAGTTATCGTTAAAAAATAAAGTCAAATAGGCGATATTTTCCGGTCCCCCAGTCAGGTGGCTCATACCTGTGGCAGATATAGCAGTAGGATTTAATCCCAACACGTAGTCCATAATGGCGAGGTCGTGTACTGCTAAATCCCAAATGACATTTACATCGTGCTGAAATAATCCCAAGTTAACGCGCACTGAATCATAGTAATATATATCACCTATACCATTGCTTGTTAGTAGCTCCCGCATTTTACGCACAGCGCCAGTGTAGACAAATGTATGATCTACCATTAGCACTAGCTGACGTCGATTTGCCTCTTCAATTAACCTGACTGCCTGCTCGGACGTTGCAGTCATTGGCTTTTCCACTAATACGTGTTTGCCAGCCTGCAATGCAGCCCATGCCAAGTCGAAGTGACTTGAAACTGGTGTAGCGATCGCAATCGCGTCAATCTTCGGGTCTTCAAAGAGGTCTCGACTATTTGTAGTCACCTTCACACTTGGATATCGAGCTTGTACCTTTGAAAGTCTTTCTCGATTAAAATCGCTCACAGCTACAACCCGCGCTCCAGCCACCTCCGCAAAATTACGGACTATATTCGGTCCCCAATAGCCATAGCCAATTACGCCTACATTAATCAAGTCACCCATAGCTCCCCAATACCTATAAAATATTTTCGATAAAACTATTAATCACCATTTCTGGGTTTTCGCAGCGATTGCGAACATCATCGATTATGCGAGCAGGGACACCAGCTACAATTGCGTAATCAGGGACATCATGAGTCACTACCGCCCCAGCCCCGACTATAGCTTTTTCCCCAATCGTTACCCCTGGTAAAATGGTGGCATTACTGCCAATCGACGCACAGCGTTTGACTTGGGTCTTTACTACATGCCAGTCAGCATCAGTTTTCAAGCTGCCATCTTGATTCGCCGCACGAGGGTAAAGGTCGTTAGTAAACATTACTCCATGACCAATAAATACTTCGTCTTCTATGACCACACCCTCGCAAATAAAAGTATGAGATGAGACTTTACACCTTGCTCCCACTACTACATTTTTCTGAATTTCAACAAAGGTGCCAATCTTAGTTTCATCTCCGATAGTACAGCCGTAAAGGTTAACTAGTTGGGGATGAAAGATTTTGACGTTACTTCCCAGTTGCACATCATTATTCATTGGCATTATTTGTACACTTAATAACTAAAAGTTTAAATAAGCACTATAAGATAACAGTTTCTTGTGGAATGGTTTGCCAAAGAGCATCCTCTAAATAAGCACATTCACCTGATACCCATTCATACTCATCTCGCTCAGTACCCTCCATCGTTACCTCAAAAGAGCAAAGACTTAAAGTCTCTATAACGCTGACATTTAAGTCTTGCGGATTATACTTTTGATTACTGCCGTTAAAAGAAATGCCAGAACGTTCAGTTAGCCATGTTCTTAAAGTATATGCTCCCATATAAAGTCGAAATTTTGATACTTTGCATCGCAGAATGAACAATCCTGGCTCTCGTCGAAAAGAGGCTTGGGAATCAAAAAGCCAAAACATAGAAACAGATTTCTCCGAGTCGTTTAAAACTTGGAAACAAAAGCCCAAACTTTCATTCGGTTCGGTAATGCACAGAGCAAATTCAAATGTTATTGGTTGTCCCCAGTGATGTACTCCTTGTTCATGAGAAGTATGTACCCGTGCCCATGCCACGTGGTTACCTGATTTTTTTAAAGGAGCCTCGTAATAGCCAGGTTCGCCTAGAGCGTGTTTTTGTGCAGCAATATATAATCTTGCGGCTTCGTCCGTGTAACCATCAAACTGGATTTTACCTTGTGAAAGCATAATGCAACGCTTAGTAAGATTTGAAATCGCTTGCATATTATGGCTGACAAACAATACTGTGCGTCCCTGGTTCTTTGACACCTCTTCCATCTTTCCTAAACACTTGCTTTGGAATGCCACATCACCTACTGCGAGTACTTCATCTACAATTAAAATATCGGGTTCTAAGTGAGCTGCCACTGCAAAAGCAAGGCGAACGTACATTCCGGAGGAGTAACGCTTAACTGGCGTATCTAAAAATTTTTCAATTTCTGCAAATTCAACTATTTCATCAAATTTTTTGATTATATCCGCCTTGCTCATGCCCAAAATTGCGCCATTAAGGTAAATGTTTTCTCGTCCAGTCAACTCTGGATGAAAGCCTGTTCCTACCTCTAATAAACTAGCAACTCGTCCTTGGATTTCAACTCTTCCTTGTGTCGGTTCCGTAATCCGGCTCAAGATTTTTAATAATGTTGATTTGCCTGCTCCATTTCGACCAATTACGCCAACTCTTTCTCCCTGCTTAATATCAAAAGAAATATCATTTAGTGCCCAAAATTCTTCACGATTTGAATTATATATTTTTTTACCAGTAGGCTGGAATATTTTTTGACTGAGTGACTTTGCTTTATTGCTAATAACTTCTCGCAAAGACTTATAGCTAGATCTACCTTGTTGCTGATGACTGAGGACGTACTTTTTACTCAGATTTTCAATTTGAATAACACTTTCAAGCATTGATACTTTACTCTTCTCTAATAACGCTTTATGACAATATAGAACTATGCTTTATCAAAAGCATTAAACTTATCTCTTAACAAGTTTTTATTAACCTATAATATTCAAAAGACAATGATTTAACATTTAAAATTATATAACATAAATACATATAATAATTAATCATAACTTATATTTATAGATTAATAACAAATACTAAATATGGCGTATGTATTTCAGATATTCAAACTTGAGGCAACGCTTTTTAAGCAAACTGATAAATCAGCGCTTCACTATCCCTACTTATTAAGCGATGATTAAGAAAGCTTGAAAACGACTGCTGAATGATTTATGTAAGCAACGGTAATTTTGTACAGTGCATAAGTCATAATAATTTTAAATGTTAAACCTTATATTTCACGTTTTAAAAGCTTGCAAATGCAATCTTATTAACATCAAATTTTCTTATAAAGCTTAACTCTCCAGTTTTTACATCCACAGTGAACAAAGAATTAATTTTTTCATTATCAAGATTAGCAAGCGCAAACAATTGACCCAATGGAGAAAAGGCTAAACTGAGTAGATCATTTCCCAAACTATTATTTTTAAATTTCAATTCGACTAGCTGAATAATTTTTCCTCTGCCAGTAGCTGGAGATTGATATTCCAGGTCTAATTGCACCAAAGTTGGAGGTTTTTCTCGACCAAGTATAATCGCATGAACTTTACCATCAGGAGACTGAGTTAGATTACTTAATCGCTGTTTAGGAGACACAGCAGGTAGCGCTAGTTCATTACCTGAAGTTACTTTTCCATTTTGAGGATCGATAACTGCCAAATCAAAGGGTGGGACACCTGCATTAAGGCTAATTACACTGAGAAGTTTTCCATCTTTGGTTGCTAGTAGACTCTCGATTGTACTATTCTTCTTTTTGAATCCTGATAGTTTGGAACCTTTTTTTAATTTAGAAGATTTACTGTCAATAAATATTAGCCGAGTCGTATCGCCATTTTTTGAACTTGCTACAGAAGAAACAATAAAGGTACCATCTGATAAAGTGGTCAAACCAGTTAAGCGTTCGCTAGGTTCGGTGGATATACCTTTACTTGCAGTTTCAGTGGGTGTTTGCAAGTTTTCTACAGTAGCAGCAGGAACCTCAAAGGTTGAACGTATGTTACCAGTTACCACATCTGAAGATATAATTACAGTTGCTGGCGTAGAGTTGCTTATATCACTAACTTGCTGTTTACTCAGTTGCTTGGTTTTTGTAGTTGAGGCAAGAGTAACCCCATAAATAACCTCTGTTTGTTGTGCAACAGTCCTGCCTGTCAAATTAGCTACTATTGTGGCAGTAGTAGTAGCGATCGCTAACTGACCAAATCTTCGACGTTTGATTCTAAAATTCATTGAAGGTACTCACTAAATATTTAAGTGTTTGCAATTGAAAATACTAATAGTTAATAACTTTGTTGCAAAATTAAGCTAAAATTTCCGTTCACTAACCCATAAAGCGAGATTTTATTTTTTGGCGTTGCTAGATTGAAGTATAAAATTTTAAAATCACGTATTTTCAAATCATCTGGAAGTATTTACGTTTTTTGGGTAAAACTATACACTAATTTAGCAACGCTCATTTTTTAAGGGTTTTGAACTTTTTTAGGCAAATATAGAAAGTCAGTTTACCTTAAGGCACAATTATGTTAGCATCTGGCATCGTTGGTCGGGCATCCATAGATGCTAGTACATTTACTGTCATTTGCTGGACACGAATATTTGTGCGTGGTGGAGTGATGCTGTGGCTGTCTAGACCCCACATCCACTGAACTGAGCCTGTTGAAAATACCTTAGCACCACTAGGAGCAGTGTAACGGACTGCATTCGATATCTGGGTATTGGTTCCAGGAGGAAGAGCATCATCCACATCAGCTGGGTTGACTGACGATTGCGATAGTTTGACTAAGCCGCTAGGAGAGGAACCGTTAGAGATAATCGCATCCCATTCGTAACCTACCAACATAGTCAATTTATCACCATCCTTGAGATTGGTATAGGCGTAGTAAGAATCTGCACTATTAGTTACAACAAAGTCGTATCCAGCCAGCCAAGGAGTATCGTTATATCCAGTATACATTACTCCCAATAGCGCGTTTTCGGGCTTGTTGATTGCCGAGTCACGGAACCTGACTGTAGGTGCTACCGGGTCTCCAGGTGCTTTGTAGCAGGCAATTATCCGATTCGCCTGCTGGGTACTCGAGTTTTCAAAGCGTATTCGCCAGTAACATGAATTAGCTGAAAAGAAAGCTAGGTTAACCGATGGATTGCCATTGCGAGCTTGCTCCACATTATTACGTTGTTCCATCGACCAGTATTCGTCATGTCCCACTGATAAAAATACTTTATGCTGCTGTAGTAACTGCGGATTGGAGTGGACATCAACGTTGGTTACATATGTGACATCATAACCCTGTGATTCCAACCAGCGCACCATGTTGTACTCCCAAAAGAGGATGTCATTTCCTGCGAAAATTCTATCGTAAGAAACTTTAAATGCCCTTTGCCCGTTAATCGAATTGTATTCGTAAAGCGAATAACCACCGGCGTTGTTATAAGCTGAAAATGTGTTAAAACTGCTCTGGAATAAAATATCAGAGGTGCGGCTGTCGTCCCGTACAACAAATGAAACCAGAGAGCTTTTGCCACTTGCCTGGTCTATCAATTTAGCGACATATAAACCACTAATCCAATCTCCACCTACTGTTAAAGTGTAGGAAGTTGACCAGTTACACTCTACAAGCCTAGTATTAGGGTCGGTTGTACAAGCAGGTTGAGTAATACCATTGAGAGAACCACTATTGAGTATCAATCGTGCCCCTATACCTCTGTAGAAACCCAGACGGTAGACTTCGATTGAAAACTGACCTGGCTGTGCAAGAGACACTTTAATTGGTAAGGCTCCACCTTTATTTACACTATTTGCTCCAGCGTAGCCAACAATCTCTGACGAGTTACCAATACTCCAGTCAGTTCCTAACGAATTACCAGCTTTCAGGTTTTCCACAACTGTGGCATTTGAATTCGTTGGAACGGCTTTGGCATTAAAGAGGGTACTGCCTATTCCATTAGCCGTAGCAGTAACTATAACGGCGTTATTTGGTCCAAGAGGTATTGCTCCTAGAGTCAACACAGTACTAACTTGCCCATTTGCATCAGTAACAGCACTTGTGGGCGAAACTGAGCCACTGCCACTAGTAACTGCGAAGTTGACTGTGACTCCTGCCAGAGGATTACCAGCACCGTTTAAGACTTTAGCAACTAATGGGTTAGGTAAAGTAGTCCCCTCTAAGGCAATCTGATTATCTCCACTCACCTTTCCAAGGGTACTACCTGCAACAAAGACTACATCACGGTAATAATTGTTATTGCGGTAAGAATTGGTTGGAAAAGATTCGTCAGCAAACGCATATACTCCATTGTTACCATCAGCAACTGAACTAAGATTACCATTGACAATTGAGCTTGCCAAGTTGTCTAAGGTGCTAGGAAAATAGCTGTTGCAGTTGACGGATACAACATAGATTACATTGGCTACAATATTTAGCGGAGTGTCTAGGAGTTGTTTTTGCCAACCAGATGCAGTCTCACCAGAGAAAGTTGCACTTGCCAAAACAGTGCCATCTGCTGTCCAGATTTTGCCGACGTGAGTACCGACTTCACTAACTGGTTTAAAATAGCGAATTGCGAGAATTTGACCGTTGCGATCGCTTCTGAACTTCATACCCAATTCGTAGGGTATACCATCAGTCCAATCTGGAACTGCAGGCGTTTGAGTCGTGAATACGCTTTGGTAAGTAATTCCCGAAGGATTAGCTAGGGCAGTAAAACTGACGTTGCTTATACCAGAAGCTGTTGCGCTGACAGTATTTGTGACTGGATAAACAGAACCAGAAGGTAATGCTCCCAATGTTAGCACAGTACTAGCCTCACCATTAGCGCCAGTAACTGCACTGGCTGATGATACTGAACCACCACCAGCGGTAACCGCAAAGTTAACTGTGACACCTAACTGAGGATTTCCAGCATCGTCTTCGACCTTAACAACTAACGGATTAGGCAAAGCAGTTCCTGGTGTACCATTTTGATTATCACCATTGATTTTGGTAATCGTTGGAACAGGCGTATAGGCGAAGCGTATATCGCGGTAATAATTGTTATTGCGGTAACTATTGGTTGGAAAAGAATTGGTAGACCCATACACCCCATTGTTCCCATCAGCAACAGATTTAAGATCGCCATTCACAATTGAGGTTGCCAAGTTGTCTAAGGTGCTAGGAAAATGGCTATTGCAGTTGACGGATACGACATAAGTTGTATTAGCTGCGATATTAAGTGGAGTCGCTAGGGATTGTTCCTGCCAACCAGAAGCAGTCTCATTAGAGAAGCTAACAGTTGTCAATTGAGTACCATCTGCTGCCCAGATTTTGCCGACGTGGGTACCTGTTTCACTGGCTGCTTTCCAATAACGAATTGCAATAATCTGACCATTGCGATCGCTTTTAAACTTCATACCCAATTCGTAAGCTACCCCATCAGACCAATTTGGAACTGCGGGTGTTTGAGTTGTAAATAAAGTCTGATTAATCTGAGATTGAGCTATTATAATTTTATTTTTCATAGCTGTTGAAGATATAGGAATAAATGGATGCTTGAATTAAGCACCGTACAAAATTCTTATCTTGTGCATTCTAAGTTTCCCGCAGGCTAGCCGACCTTTGTGCGGGCTAAGTTAGGCATCTTCATACAAAAATGATATTTAACATCATTTCCTTCGGGTAAGTATCGATCAAAAATTGCTTTACTTCTACACTAAGTCAACTGCGCCACGTAATTACACTTGATGACAATATATTATATATGACCAAGCTAGAACATTAATAAAGTCAAGTTTTATTATGACTTAAACTTTACAATTGTAGCTAAGATGCCTATCATCACAATACCCAAAACTGAACTAGGTTCGGGCACAGAAGTTATCGGCACAGATCCCTCTCGATCTGCACGAAAGATTCCAGTACTGCCATTAGCAAGTTTCGCATAGAAAACAAGCTGGTTTGCATTGTTCAATCCCTTGGTGGAGAAAAACAAATCAGTTACTGTTGAGCCAAGCAGAGAATCACCTGCAACAATCACTTTATCTTTTTCCGGATCTGAGCCAGTAAATATACCCAAACCACCATTTTTCAAAACACCCTTGAATGCTACTGTGTCCGTGTCGTTGATTGCAGGCTTCTCAAAAAAGTTAAATAAACCACTGTTATCAACAATAGTATTTGTTTGCCCATCTTTGACAGTAAATATACCTTCACCCGGCAACGTTTTTAGGATTCCTTTAAAAGCAACAGTGCCTACATTGTTGATAGAAGGTTTGAAAAAGAAGCTAAATGAACCGTTGGTATCGACAATTTGGTTATTATCGTTGCCACTATTGATAAAAATACCACTGTCTCCGTTATTCAGTCTGGCAGATAACGCTACAGTATCTAAATCGTTGAGGGCATATCCATCAAAGTTAGTAAATGAAGAAACATTAGTATCAGCAATAATAGTCTCTTGCCCATCCCGACTAATGAGTATGCCACGACCTGCTTCTACAGGAGATGAGAAAGCTACAGTGCCACTGTTGTTAATTTCAGGGTCTTCAAATACTCCTATCGGCTTAGGGCTTTCGGCAATAGTAGTTGTCACTCCATCGCTACTAGTAAATATTCCGCTGCCTATTGTCTTTAGATTAGCCCTAAAGGCAACTGTACCTCGATCGTTAATTGCGGGATTTCTTGAGAATAAACTAAAAGGACTGTTTACAGTATCGGCGATGGTTGTTATTTCTTGACCATCACTGGTAAATATACTGCTAGTTGCGGCTGTAGGTGTGCCCCAGAATACTACAGTACCATTGTTATTAATTGCAGGAAAAAAGCCTAACGAACTAAAATTGCTGTCAGTGTCAGCAATTTTAGTAAAAGTAAAAGAAGCTTCTGCCTTGATTGCAGTAATAAAGCTCAAGAAAATCGCAACAGCCATTGCCATTGAGAATTGTTTAATTTTTGACATAAACAATAGAAAAGTAAAAGCAGTACGATTATTGCAAATTATGGTATAAATAAAAACCGAATTTTCCGGAAATTTTCATATTTGGTAAATTAAGTACTTTAACTTAAAAGCAGTGTGTCACTTTGCCAAGGCATTCATACCGAGCAGAATGCGGTAAGCGAAAAATCGGTGAGATGCTTCACTTCGCTGTAACTACGTACCTTACGCGAGGTAAGCGGCAAGATGACGATAAAGTTGCATAAGGCGCACTTATATAGTAGTAATTGGAAAATTTTTTGAACTTAAGTGTATGGAATGTGACGAGCCACCCAAGTAGCTGGTTGACGTTGGTATAATATTCTTCTTAAATTACGTCAGCAAATGTCCTTTCCATTCGGCGGAAGTACCAGATGCCACTTACCAATAAAAGTACAACTAATCCTACAGATACTAAGAATCCAGGCATATAAATTTTTGACTCCCCACCCAAAATAGCCCAACGGAAGCCATCAATGACACCAACCATTGGGTTTAAAGAATAGAGCAAACGCCACTGTTCTGGCACAATGTTGCTACTAAAGCCTACAGGCGATATATATAACCCAAACTGCACAATAAATGGCACGATATAGCGAAAGTCTCTATATTCCACATTTAAGGCTGCTAACCACAATCCAACTCCGATAGAAGCGGCAAAGGCAATGCCGATGAATAATGGTAGTGTCAGTATGCGCCAAGTGGGAACGTAATTATACCAAGCCATCAGTCCCAAAAGAATCATGCCGGAGATCATAAAATCTACAAAGCTGACAATTACCGCACTGGTAGGTACAATCAAACGCGGAAAGTAGACTTTAGAGATTAAATTGGCGTTACTAATTAGACTATTACTGCACTCACTAAGCGCGGTGGAAAAAAACTGCCAAGGTAGCATACCCGCAAACACTAAAATTGGATACGGTACTCCCTCGGAAGGTAATTTTGCCAAATTTCCAAACACTACTGTAAACACTACCATCGTTAAAAATGGTCGGATTAGTGCCCAAGCCATGCCAATTGCAGTTTGCTTGTAGCGCACTAAAATATCACGCCATGCTAGGAAATAGAATAATTCCCGATAGCGCCATATATCTTTCCAATATTGCTGTTCGCTGCGTCCGGCTTCAATGACTAACTTTTGCTTGGGGGCGATTTCTTGACTACTCATACATCCTACTTAATTGACAAACTGGAAATCTTTGATGTTGCTACAACCAAGTAAGCGTGAATGCCTGCGGGTAAACTCTCCTACAGAAGGGTTTCCTTGAGGATCGATTACCCCTGCTACTTGCTGCCAAAGTTCGCATGGGGCTAGTGAAAGTTGATAGGTGTGTTCATCAGACTTATGAACGTGATACCACTTTGTTTGCTGGCACTGCTCGCACCAGAAAGCTTCTAACCATTCTCCATTTATTGTCACTGTAGTTTGACTTGCTACTAACATCAATGCATTGCGCCGACTCATACCCCTTTGCTGCAACTGTCCCGGACAATCCGCAAATAGCTGATATTTTTGGCTCATACTATCAAGATGACAACCATGAGCTAGACAGTATATAGCCCGTCGTTTTGAACGTTTCCGATTTCGGTCACACCTTCTCTGCAATTCGACCTCCCATTATTAACAAAAATAAAGTGCAAAAGGAAGGTTATGTTGGAGGGACTGAGATCGAAAAGACCATCGAAGCCCGTCTCCTAAAATTCATAACTAAGTTGCTAGCTTACTATTCAATTTTCTGAATAATGAATGCGATTTAATGACACTATTCTGATTTAAACGTTTATCACAATCAACATTTTAATCATATAACATTCTAGTATTGATAGAACATATTGCCTCCTGAATTTTCATCAATATAAAGATGCCATAAAACGATTCTTCTGATGTAAATATTCTTAATATTTCCCGACTACTTACTCTGTACGACTTTTTGATACAGTTCGGACTTCAGAATTCTCAGATAATATGGCTCGACGCAAAACATCTAGATACTGCTTCGAGATAATTTTGGGTGTGAAGTGCGATCGCAAATATTGACGACCCGATTTACCCATGCGTTCTGCTAATTGGGCATCCCGACTCAGCAAGCTAATAAACTGAGCTAAACCATTGCTATCTCCGTTCTCGAACGCATTACCGCAATCAGCCTCGCTAATCAACTCCCGCAAATAAGAATCTTGGCAACAAATCGCTGCAATTGGTCTTGCCGATGCCAAAGCCGAGTACAGCTTACTAGGAGTAACTAGATTCTCAGTACGTTCATCTACAGTCACGAGCGATAAATCGCAAGCAGTTAAGGAGTAAGGCAATACATGCTTATCTTGGTATGGTAAAAACAAAAAATTATTTAACCCTAGCTCTTTAACCTCTTTAATTAAGTCATCGCGCTTTGCCCCAGCACCAATACAAACAAATTGAATTGGTTCATCTTGCAATACCTTGGCAGCTTCGAGGATGGTATCCATGTCATGACAGCGACCCAAATTACCAGAGTAAAGAACAGTAAACTTTGTCACCAAGTTGTATTTCCAAGCAAACCAGTTTTCTCGCTTGACAATTGGCACAATCCAGTCTGGGTCTGACCAACTGTGAATTACAGAAACCTTTTCACCAATCTCTGGGCAATTCGCTAACACCTGCCGCTTCATTGCCGGACTCAGCACAACAATTCCTTTTGCATTGCGCCAAATCTTTTGATTGAGGTTTCCCCATAATCGCGCTAACCAATGACGTTTTGGCAATACTCCCAGTGCGATCGCAATATCGGGATAAAGGTCATAAAGGATACAGATATAGGGAATTTTGAACAGTAGATAGGCAAGATATCCTAAGAGCGGTAGAAACGGGGGAGCAGTTGTCACTAACAAGATGTTATTGCGATTTCTAGCTCGACACAAATGTAATCCAGCCCGCAAAGTATATAGAACACCGTTAATAGCCTTGCCGCGAATCCGTCCCGACCACAACTGAGCTGTGCGCGATCGCTGAACCCTGACCCGACCAATTTGTTCGGTCGCTGGAGCATCGGCAGTGCGAAACGCATATCCTGGTTGACTGGTAAAAACCTCCACATCGATCCCTAAGAAACCTAAATTCTTTACCAATTCTTCGATTAACTGACCTGTAGCAGCATAGTCTGGAGGGAAAAACTGGGTAATTACCGACAAATTAATTGTCTTTTGATTCGTAGAATGCTGATTTTCTTGCACCTCAGCAGAAACGGGCTGAAATAATTTCAGATTAATCCATTCATTAAGTCTCATCGGCTATATCCTAGATATTCTGCTTGTAACACTAACTGAAATGCTCAAGACATCGACCGAACATAGTTGCTTCACCTATGTTCGTAAATATTCATAAACCTTTGTAAACCGAAGCAAACCCAATCGTGTAACGAAACGTAGAATTAAAGTGAATTTGGCTTTTTGCAAGCGACTTAGGGTTGTAGACACCTTGTAGCTGCTTTAATAGCCAGTCTGTGTTTACCCGCGAGTTAGCTCAAACTACAAAACCTCAATTATTCACGTCTCCTTACTTAGAATCTAATTAACTCTGGAAACGCTTTGAGAAAGCTGACACACACGAGCATCTTAATTCGACTTGGTAATGCGTGTTTTATCGGATGCAAGCGAAGCTCCGCGATACGCACCATAGAATAATAAATTTGCCAAAAAGGATGATCTAGACACACGAATGACACCTAGTAGCGTTATTGAAGTTGGAGAGCATCGTAATCAGTCAAATCTCTTTCGGGATCGGGGTTACACTACTCAACTAGATAAAGTTCTCTAAACTCTAAGAACTTGTCTGCAAGCTCTTACGGTAATACACAAAGATCGGATGTACTCAACTAGGAGACACAGCGCATTCAGGAAGTCACGCGAAAGTGGGAAGAGTCAAATTCATGAAAAAATCCTTACCTTTAAGGTAAGTGAGCGCGACTGCGCCACAAAACTTTTTCAACTGTTAGGGAACCTATTTTAACTTTCAAAGGCAGATTTTAAACTTTAGCCAGAACTCTAAACTCGCTTTCGCTAATCAGAAAAAAACACGTTGAGTTTGGAGCAACGTCGCCGAGATTCGCGGGGTTGTTAATGTCTAATTATTTACTTTTGAGATTGGACTTTCCATAAGTTTTATTAATAGTCATATTTTATCCTTTTTTGACATTAGATGTAATTTCTAACTAGACTACCATGTTTGAGATTCACTTATATACTTCATCAAAAATTTACATAAAATGAGTATTGACACGGTTTTAATTAATTTTGGATAATGATGATAATTTGAAATTGATACATTATTTATATTTTATTTCAGTATTATCAAACCAAATAAAAACCTTAAAGTTGACTAAAAAGAAGCCTTTAGCGCAAAGCCTACCCAAATAGTTCATTCGAGTATAATTATTGTTGTATAAAAAAAACTAACTCGTAAGTAATATCGTTTATTAAATTAGACTTATTCCCAAGCAGGGTAATTATAAAGAAGCAGTAAAGTGCAGTGCGAGCCTTCCTTCAAACTTAGTTTTTTACAGACAATAAGACTTAATAGCAAAGCAGTTGATGCATTGCAGCCAATGTTTCTAACAAAATATGAACAGACTGCCGAAGAGTGAGGAAATTTATTAGCCTGTTATTTGCTGTTTAATACACGCATAACAGCTTGACTTTTAAATCAGCACATATTTTATATATTTCAGTGCAATAATATAAACAATCTTTTAAATATCTAGCTAAAAAACCGTTAAAGTCTTAACTTATGTCTAAGAGCGTGTTTATAAATTCGGCAAAAACCTTAATTTGTCATGCTGAACCCTTCGCTTCGCTCGAGGGCAGGCTCCGCGATAGCGCAGTGTTCGCGCTGAGTCCTAAGAGGACTCGCTCCGCGAACGCGTTCCCGCTTTCTTAGCATCTCTCGACTACGCTTCAAACCCTAGATTTTTCGTTTCGCTGAGTCCCAAGGGGACACGCTACGCGAACGCTCACTCAGAATGACAGATTTATTTTATAAACACCCTCTAAGATGACCTTATAGCACCAACTTCTAGTGGTTAGTGCCATTAATAACCCTCTTGCACTTATAAATTTTATATAAATCCTGTTTAACTTATTACTAAGTATCTATAGATGATGGAGAATAATTTTTCTCAAACCTCAAGTTCTGGGCAACATCCCAACTTTGACACAGCATCTTCTCTATCCGAGCCTTTCCCTTGGTCTGAAGGGCAAGGGGATGATTGGAGCTTTCGGGATTTTTTGGGCATTTTGCGGCGACGCTCATTAATCGTGATGGGAATTGCCAGCCTGATGATGGCGACTTCCGTCATTTTATTAGTAAATAAAAAAGCTGAATATGAAAGCAACTTTCGGCTTTTAGTGGAAGCAGTGAACGATGATGGTAATGCTCTGGATATAGTCAAAGACCAGAACCAGAACAGTACTAAATCGAGTCTTGATTATGAAAGTCAGATTCAAGTTCTGAAGAGTCCGGAATTAGTACAAAATGTTATCAAGCGTTTACAAAATTCATATCCCGATATCGATTATGCTAAATTTATAAATTCTTTAACTATTACTCGCTTGGGCGAGACTAAGATTATTGAAGTTCGCTACCGAGACCAGAATCGAGAAGCAGTAGAAATTATTACCCATCAAATTGCAAAGGAGTACCTAAAATATAGTTTGGAAAAGCGACAAACTAAATTGCGCCAAGGGATGAGTTTTGTTGACGAACAACTGCCATCAATACAGCAACGAGTCGATCGGATTCAAAAAGACTTGCAACGCTTCCGACAAAAGTATGATTTTATAGACCCAGAAAGCCAGACGCAGCAAATAAATGACCAAATCAATGCACTATCCGAGCAAAGGTTAGCAATCGATCAAAAGTTAGCCCAAGCCCGTGACAATCTAGCTAGTTTACAACAACAAAATGGGGAACTGGCAGCCTTAAACGATGCGGCTGTATATCAGCAATTAATAGTTCAGGTACGCCAACTGGAAGCTCAGATAGGTGAAGCTTCATCTCGTTTCCAAGCCGAGAATCCAACCATTCAAGCATTGAAGGACAGAAGGGACAGTTTACTACTCCTGCTGCGTCAAGAAGCACAGCGTTCTATGAATGTTAAAGCCGCAACCGCTGCAACTCAACTTCAGGCTTTAGAAGTACAAAATCGAGAACTTGTCAAAGCCGAACTTGAACTTGAACAAAAGCGCAAACAATTACCTGTTTTGAACCGCCAATATACGGAACTGGTGCGAGGATTGCAGGTTGCCACTGAGAGCTTGAATCGATTTCTCGCTACCCGTGAAAACCTACAAATCCAGATAGCCCAAACAGAATTACCTTGGCAGTTAATTCAACCACCAAGTAAACCGACGACTGCTGTATCTTCAGATGTGAAACGTAGTTTACTAATGGGATTGCTGGGGAGTCTTGCTGTAGGTATTGGCGTTGCTGTATTAATAGAAAAGCTTGACAATACTTACCATACAGCCGTTGACCTCAAGGAAAAGATTAAGCTGCCGGTGCTAGGAATTATTCCCTTTGAAAAACAACACGAACATGGGAGCGTCATTAAACAAAAACCCGAACCAAAAGCTTCTATAGTGGGATTGTCGAATTTGTTGCGTCAGGGTATTGTCGATTTATCTGCTTCACCTTATCAAGATTATAGTAATTACTCTGCCAAATTTATCGAAGCCTTACGGGTACTTTATACAAATATCCAGTTCCTCAGTTCCGATCGACCGATTCGTTCCATCGTTATTAGTTCGGCAATCGCTGGTGACGGCAAATCAACAGTTGCATTTAATTTAGCTCAGGTAGCAGCAACAATGGGGCAGCGCGTATTACTGGTGGATGCCGATATGCGACAGCCCGAAATTCACAAGCTGTCAAATTTAAATAATCAGTGGGGATTGAGTAATCTAATTTCGACAAACTTGCCGTTAAGTGAGGTGTTGCGACCAATGCCTGCGATGAAACACTTATCAGTGATTACCTCTGGACCAATACCACCTGACCCAACAAAATTACTTTCGTCTGAAAAGATGAAGTCGTTAATGTCCGAGTTTCACAATTCCTTTGATTTAGTAATTTATGATGCTCCCGAATTGGTGGGGCTAGCCGATGCGAGCCTGTTGATACCCCATACTAGCGGTATTTTACTAGTGGTGAGGATGGATAAAACAGACAGTTCAGTGTTAAAACGAGCATTGGATAGCCTGAAACTTTCGCGGATGAATGTTTTAGGTGTAATTGGCAATGCTCAGAAAAGTAATTAATGTTTTTTCTTTTATTCTGCCCAATGTTTAGCGCGTTGAACGGCTTTTTGCCAGGTTGCAAAGTTGCCGCATTGTTTCGCTGGTTCAAATATACGCTCGATTTGACGCTGCTGTACGAGTGTTTCGTAGCTATCCCAGAACCCGATTGCTAAACCAGCGGCAAAAGCTGCGCCTTGTACCGTTGTATCGCGGATAACGGGACGCTCTACTGGAATTTGGAGAATATCAGCTTGAAACTGCATCAGGAAGTTGTTTTCGCAAGCGCCACCATCAACCGCTAATTTAAGTACTGATGTAGTGTAGGTGTTAATTGCTTCTACAACTTCTTTTACTTGGTATGCGATCGCTTCCAGCACAGCACGCACCAGATGTTCGGGTTTGGTTCCTCCTGTTATGCCAATAAACGCTCCTCTAGCGTTCATATCCCAGTGAGGTGCGCCTAATCCTGAAAATGCGGGGACGAAATATACACCACCGCTGTCTGCAACTTGATTTGCCATTGTTTCACTTTCAGCAGCGCTTTTAATCAATTTGAGGCTGTCACGCAACCATTGAATACATGCACCGCTCGTAAACATACTACCTTCGAGAGCGTATCCAATATTGAGGGTGTTATTTTTTGTTTGCGTCCAAGCAACTGTAGAAATCAGTTGTTGCTGGGTTCGCACAATCTTTGAGCCAGTGTGCGCTACTAAAAAACTACCAGTTCCGTAAGTACATTTTACCAAACCAGGTTTGTCACAGCCGTGTCCGAATAATGCAGCTTGTTGGTCTCCTAACATAGCTGTAATCGGAATTTTGGCATTGATGATGTTGATATCGGTGACACCAAAGTGACTTAAACAAGGTTGAATTTTTGGTAATATTTGGGCGGGGATTTGAAATAATTGCAACAGTGTTTCATCCCATTCGCCTGTTTCAATATTCATCAACATAGTCCGACTGGCGTTGCTGTGGTCGGTTGCGTGGTCGAGTCCACCTGTTAATTTCCACAATATCCAAGTATCAATTGTGCCAGCGAGGATATTGTCGTAGTTGGTGATATTTATATTGTCGAGCAACCATTTGAGCTTTGTTGCCGAAAAATAAGCATCGATAACCAAGCCAGTGCGATCGCATATCTCTTGAGTATATCCTTGTGCCTGCAATTGGTAGCATAACGGCGAAGTACGTCTGTCTTGCCAAACAATCGCGTGATGAAGCGGTTTTCCAGTCGTCTTATCCCATAGCAAACAAGTTTCGCGCTGTACTGTGAGTCCGATTGCAGCGATTTGCGAAGCTGAAATTTGCGCTTTGGCAATGCAGGAACGCATTACCCAACAAGTATCTTCCCAAATTTCGAGCGCATTATGTTCCAACCATCCGGGTTGGGGGTAATACTGCGTTAGTTCTTTATAGGTATTAGCGACAATTTTACCGTCTGCGTCGAATACAAACGCACGGTTTCCTGTAGTCCCTAAATCTAACGCTAGGATATATCCCGTTGGCATTACTTTTACCTTTGCGATCGCTCTCCAAATCGAGTATCGCATTTTTATTGAGATTATATTAGGTATAAGTTTACCTCATTTATAAGCGCAGAGAGTAAAAGTTTAAGACTTACGCACTGCGTTCTTGATGAATATCTACGTAGAGGTTATGAGTTAGTCGAGTTAACCAAACCTTAAAATTAGCAATTAATTCTTTTGCCATAAAGTATTACTATTTTAGAGATATCTAATGATTCAATCAAAATTAATCATTAAAGACTGCATTCTCTCAACATCTCGCGTCATCCCTAAATACTGGAAATTATTCATTGCTTGAGTTGCTAATTCGCGTGCTTTTTCTTGACATCCCCACTTATTTTCCCAGCGAGCAAGAGAACCTTGGTAGCGAGCAAGACGGCGTTTATTTTTACTATTTTCAGCTACTGTCAAACCTTTGATTAATAGTTGTTGCGCTTCATCGCGTTTGTCTAATTCAATCGCAATATCAGCTAGCCAATTTTGTGCGGAGTTTATCACCCGATACCAGCGAATTTCTTCAGCACTTTCCATGACTTCTTCAAAAAGTATTTTTGCTTTTGTATAATCGTCATTTTGATAACAAATTTCAGCTTGATGATAGAGAACGGGGATAAAATAGCGGATGTGTTTTTGCGGTTTTAATTTTGCCTCAATGACTAATTCCTTTTCGGTTACTAGCCAGTGACATGCTTCTTCATAGTTTTTCTGTCTAATTTTTAACCTGACCATACTTTCGGCTAAGTCTGCTTGAACGTCAAAGTCTACATATTTATGTAAAACCCATGTCCGCTGTAAAATTTCCTCTGCTTCTTTTAAACTTTTGTCATCGCATAATCGAATCAACAGCCAGCTTTTACGAATTACAAATTGCACAAAATAAGACCACTCTCCGCGTCGTTCGGATTGTTGAATTAGCCATTCTAACCAGTCAAGACGGTCATCCCAATAAGCATAGAGATTTACATAATGACTCAACAACAACCAAAAGTCTCTAACTTTTTCATAGCGGTCTTGATGTTTGCACCAGTTGAGTACTGCGCGTAGATTTCCTTCTTCGTCTCCTAATTTGTTGTAATTTACCCATTTTTCCCAATCTTCTCCTGCGTAACTGCTGGCAAAATCCAAGTACCAGTTTACCCAACATAGTCGTGCCTCACGCTCAAATTTCGGGAAAGCGGCTAGTTCAGCAAAAGCATACTCACGGGTTAGCGAAAGCATCTCATACCGTCCTGTAGTTTGGTTGAGATTAACCAACGAAAGTTGTTGCAAGCGTGCCAAGCCATCATTTACACTATCGGGAGATGCTGTTAGCCCCGCGACTTCAGCCACAGCTTCTAAAATTGGGGGGTCGGGAAAAATCGCCAGTGACATTAATAAGTTGTGTGCTGGGTGTTCTTTTATGCCTTGTACCGATTGCTCAAAGCAAAACCTCGCTACATCTCCTGTTGAAGATGCGAGACGCCCCAATACTGAATTGAGCGAGTAACCACTCGAAGCTTGACCAATAGCATAAACAATAGCTAGGGGGATTCCTCCCGTACGTTGGTAAAGAAGCTTTGAATTTTCTTGGTGTATATTTATACCTTTTTCTAAAGCTTGTTGTTGAATTAGTTGCAAACCATCATCTTGAGGCAAATGTCGCAGACTAATCGGAAGCAAAGCAATACGCTCGCGTGTCGTAATTAGGACTTTAACATGTGCGGGTAAATCATACAAAAAAGCGATAACTTTCTCGCTATCCTCAATCGTCTCCATATTGTCCACAATTAGTAGTGTTCGTTGTTTAGCTAGCGTTTGACGAACTCTGTCGAATTGGTCGTTTGGAGGAGATTGCACGATTGCAGGTTCGTCAAGAGTATGAGCGATTTCTCGAAAGATGTCGCGTAGGTTGCGCTGTCCCTGCTGTCGTAGTACGAGTCCTTTGGGAATAAGTTCTTGTCGTTTTGCAGAAGTGAAAATAATCGCATTGAATTTAGGCAAGCCAGAAAGATACTTGCGACTAGCATTCAAACATAAATAAGCAGTCTTTAGCACCAATGCTGTTTTACCAACACCACCAATTCCATCGATAGTAATAATATGAGCCGCATGTTCGGGAGAAAGACGCTGTAACAATAGTTTCATTTCTGCTTCGCGTCCAATAAATTCGGTATAAGTTGGTGCCGGCAAATTGTGGGGAATATTACGGTTAGAGTCACCCACAATAGTCGAACCCGCACGATAACCATATTTCTCCAATATATGAACTAAATTACAAGCTTTAACACTTTTGTGTGCTTCCCCTGTTAAAGTCTCTATGTCTCTATATATACTGCTAACGCTTGTCCTGACTACGGCATTATCTTTATGTAAATCTTTACTAATATCCTTTAAACCGTACCCACACAACAGACCTATCAATAAATCTTTTCTAGTATTTTGTCTGTAGCGTTTTTGAATTCTAATCTCCAAATCTGTTAGTAAACGGTCGATGTCCCACTCTCTCAAAACCTTTCGCTCCCAAGCTTTTGAGCCATTCCCATCATCAGACCGTTTAGACATATAAATAATCCCGGATAAGTATGATTAATTTATTATAGAAACATTTTAACGAACAACTCACGAACAAATTTTATACAGATTATTAACATTTTATTAACAATGTGAATTGGTAGTCTGTAGTTTATTGACTACCATACATACATTCCAAGCGCTGCACAAGGAGTATATATAAAAACTGCTCTTTGGGTAGCATTCACAGCTTACCTCCACGAATCAAAGGAGAACTAAATGTTTAATAAATTCATGCGATCGCTCAACTTATTTTTTGTCTTCAAAGGATATAAACCTTATTTTCCAGGGGAGAAGCAAGTTTACTTATTCACGAGGCGTCCTGTACTCTACCGTAACTTTACCCCTAAAGACGTTCAGGAAGCTATCAATGAACTACAATCAAAATTACTCGCCTTAGATTTTCTCACAAATGTTACTGGTAAATTTGATATAGAAACAGAAGAGGCAGTCAAAAGATACCAAAGTAGCAACAATATTTATGTAGATGGAATAGTTGGACCATTAACATGGGCTTGCCTATTTTATCCAAAGCTTGCACGCGGTTTAAAAAATCTTCCTCCCGAATCTCAAACAGCAGTCAACGAACTACAAACAATCCTCCGCAAAGAAGGATTTTTAAATAAAGAACCAAGTGAGAACTTTGACAGAAAGACCGAAAACGCTGTCAAACGGTTTCAAAGAACCTATGGACTCAAAGATGACGGTATAGTTGGTGCTGCAACATGGGCTGTATTATTGGGGATGCGTCAGAAAATAGAAAATAAAGCCCCCAACCTTTTGTATTTACTGCCACTCAAAACACTGTTTTTATGCAACCAGTTACTAATAATAGCTTGCATCTTAATAGGTATTTATCACAGTCCTTTATCTAGTACATCTCCAAAATTTAGCATACCTACAGCCTTAGTAACTGCTTACGCGCTCACCTGCATAGTACCTTTTTTATTAGAGTCAATACCACGGTTGAAACAGTATAATCAACAAGCCTTGCCGCTGTTTAAATATGCACCATATGTACTGACAGGTATGTTTTGGAAACCAATTCTTAATTTCTTGGTAACTTTAGTTAACTCAAAAGTAGAATAACGATTAAATGAATTGCCTGCTTTTACGAACGATACCCTGCCAATTAATGGTTTGTTTTGCGGAACGTCCTCTTAAACTGCGGGTAATTTCCATTTCAAATTTCATTATTCAACTTAGCAACATTCCTTCTAACTTTCCAAAAATTGCCGCTTGCAGTCTTTACAGATATACCGCTGCTTGCCGTAACGATGTCCGTTTTTCGATAAATTCTGCGAATCGCAATTGGGACATTTCATTACTTTCATTACTTGACTGCTAATCTCATCCCCCGCATAAGGACGTAAATAGGCAATCATTAACTCCTCAATTTGCTCAAAAATAGCTTGACGGTGCGCTTCTTGACTGCGGAGGGCAACTACTAGCAGCGCATTTGCAGCTTGGACGCAAATTTCCGCGACTAACTGACACTTTTCGGGGTTTAATTGCGGGTTGCGTGCTTGGAGTAACTTGGCTTGAAAATCAATCCCCTGTTGCGTCAAACTGTCGTCGATGGTTTGAAACATTGCTTTCGAGGTGAAAAATTGGATGAATAGTAACCGGGATGTAGGACTATCGAAAATTTGTCGATATATTGTCACGATCGTTTTGATGAAAGTCTCGAAGGGTAGTGTCGTGATACTAATACTGTCTAACTTTGCCCAAGCTGCACGAACACGTTTGAGGTGACGTAATTCCAAAGCGTTGAAAATCGCACTTTTGTCGGGAAAGAACTGATATAGCGAGCCGATTGCCGTATTGCAGCGGGATGCGATCGCATTGATTGTCGCAGTTTCAAACCCAACTTCGTCAAATACTTCCACCGCTGCATCTAAAATCCGTTCGACACGTTCTTGACTGCGTTTCTGCTGCGGTTGCCGTCGCATTTTGGTGTTTTGGGGGGTTGGATTCATCTAAAAACCACTGACTACTGACAAAGAACAATTTTACCTATAGTCCTTGACAAACATGAGGATATACTCATATTTTTAAGATAGAATATGAATTATCTATCATATTTTAAGCCTTTTACAATATATCTCAAAGCCTCTTGCGACATTCATCGCAAGTACTTTTCGTGTTGACTTTTAAATAGAGAAGGAAAAACAATGTCAATGTTAGAAGGTTCTCCTTGGTTAATAGCACATAAATCGATGCTAGCGGTTAATAAACCTTTCAAGGTGTCGCTTTACGGTAACGATTACGTACTGTGGAAAGATGTACAAGATAATATTAATGGTTTAGAAAATGCCTGTCCGCATATGGGTGCGATGCTTTCGGAAGGATGGTGTCAAGAAAGGGAAGATAAAAGTAGTGTAGTAGTCTGTCCGTTTCATGCATTGGAATTTGATAGCGAAGGATGTACAATTTTACCCGGTTTTAAGAAAAAGACTTTGCCACAATTGGAACCATTACAACTCATAATTCAAGGTGATTTTATTTGGTCTTATGGAGCGAAGGAAGCAAAACAAGCAATCCCAAATATCTTGAATGAAATTGCTGCCGAATATGACTTTATTGGATGTACTGCCGATACCAGCATCAAAACTGATTTATTATCTTTGCTGCTGAATATGCACGACTACAACCATCAAAATGGTACGCATCGCTCATTATTCCGCATTCAAGAAGTCAATTTTGAGAAGTTTATCGATAACGGACTGCATTCACATGCTTATTTTAGTATGCCGATTGCGCTTACAGACTTGAAGGAAAAACTAGCTAATCCTGGTTTATTCATGTTTCCGAAAGTCCTCAACGCGCACCTAGAAAATTATTTTCCATCATTAGCGGTACTGCATGGGGAAACTGGTGCGGGTAAATTCAAACAGATTCATTTATTTATCCCGGAATCAGAAACGCGATCGCGTACCTTCTGTATGATGTTTGGATTAGCGAAAAGTCCAGTATTTAACCTACTCAAACAGAAGTTTCTCGATTTAGCTAAAGTCGTCATCGAACAGGATTCGGATATTTTGAGTAAGATTTACCCGAATACTCCGCAAAAAATCAAGCTAAATAACGAAGTTGGGATGGATTGGGTGCGACGTAACTTTGATAATTATCCTCAAATTGTCGAACCAAATTTATCTAGAAGCTGATACCTCACAAACACATGTCATTAGACCTCGCAACGTGTCCATTAATTATGCGTTGCCCGAAATCCTGATGTATGGTGGTTCGGTATCGGTTTGGATTGAAGATGTAGATTAATTAGAGACGCGATTAATTTTACAGAGACGCGATATATCGCGTCTCTACATTTTTTGGTGATTAACCGTGGATTGTTCGTAGGGGTGGGGTTTCCCCACCCTTTTCGACAATCCATGTGCAATAAATATTATTTTTGACATTTTTGATAACGAACCACAGAGAACACAGAGGAAGAAATCAGAGAAATACAATTGTAGGGGTGGGGTCTCCCCACCCTCTTTACCATTTATGCTTCGCAATTATTAATTAAATTCGTATTATTTTTACATCTGACTATTAATCGAAATCAGCATCCTATCTAAATCGCGGACATAAGCAACAGTTTGTCCCCAAGGTTAAATTTTAGGTTGTACGACGGTAACTGCACCAGTTTCGACTGCACAATTAAAAGCATCTGTTACATCATCTACAACAAAACCAATTTCCATACCATGCGGTGGATTCAGCAAGCTATTTTCTTGAAATCCTTCAGGAAGGTTGGATTGTGCAAGTTGGTTATCAGCAAAAGCAATCGTTGTTTCACCCGTCTCCATCTCAGCATATTGATTGCTTTCATGAATAAACCGCTGTTTCAAGTTAAATGCTTTCTCGTAGAAAGCGACGGAAGGGGAACATCCCGAACATAAACAATTGTGTAAGAGAATTTTATCACTTTTACTTCTCGCTCCAAAATGACTAAGGGGTTGTATAATTTACACCTTATACATGATTAATGGATTGATGTAGGAATGTTGAAAGCAATATTACGGTGTGCGGGATTGATAAGTGTTTGCTATTTGATGGTGGGTTGTCCGGAAGAGGGTGTAACTCCACAAACTTCCACCACGGGACAAAGCACTACCACTCCATCAGTAACTTCTACTGCGACAACAATATCACCTTCCCCGACTGCGACCCCGACAACTACAAGTAGTACAGGCAAAGTAATTACCACTCCTTCGGGATTAAAATACGAAGACCTGAAAGTTGGTACAGGTGCAACACCAAAACCAGGTCAAACCGTCTCGGTTCAATATACAGGTACTTTAGAAAATGGTACCAAATTTGATAGCTCGCGCGATCGCGGTGTCCCTTTTGAGTTTGTAATTGGGCAAGGACAAGTAATTGCAGGTTGGGACGAGGGTTTAAGTACTATGAAAGTTGGTGGTCGTCGTAACTTAATTATTCCACCTAACCTGGGTTACGGTGCTGCTGGTGCTGGTGGTGTTATTCCTCCCAACGCAACACTACTTTTTGATGTCGAATTGGTAGGTGTTAAATAATTATTCAATCTTTATCTCGATTCAAAGCTCCCACGTTCTCAATATCATAACCTTTCGGATAGCTGGGAATCGGGGAATCTATATAGAAATTTGAATGCTGACGAGGTGGGAAAAAGCGTAAAATTCGACTTCGCAATCTCAAAATGCTTTCTATACCTTTTTGCAGAAATAAAGGAGGTTTTTCAAAACCAAAGGAAGAAAGCATTTTATCATCAAGTAAAGTATTTATAACCGGTTTAAGAAAAAAGCTAGGTACATAAGAATACCAACTTAGAAATAAATTCCGCGTTGCTTCAGCAATACGATAGTTAGTTTCAGCATAACAAAAGTGTTGCCGTTCGTATTCAAGATTAAAGCGTTCAAATTCTGCATAAGTTTCCGGAATATTTTGAATATGCATCCGTTTGCCGACTTCTTGCCAAAAGTAAAAAGCAGCTAATTTTTCTTGTTCGCACATTTTTCGCCAACCAAAACGAGCATTCCAAAGAATTGGGTCGTAAATAAAGGTTGAAAGCACGTATAAAAAATCTTCATTAGTTATTTTGAAACGTGCGTGAATCGCATTCATTTGGGAAATTGCCCGACGACCTTGTTCGCTATCGTAACCCCATTTACCAATCTCCACCAAAAGAATTGCTGTATCGTCATAGCGTTTTTGGGGACGTTGATTAAATTCTCCTGTTTTGTCGAGTAGTTGAGAAATACTGGGAATACAAAATGTTCGCATCAAAGCAATTTCTAAGGAACGTATCGTATCCCAAGGAAACTCATACCCCGTCATCAGGTGATAAATCTCGCAATTATCTTGCTGTGGATTGAGTTGCTGGATGCGATGCAGATTGTTGTAACGGTTGGGAAACATTCGTTTAGGTGTGTAGGAGTTTTTAATCCGATGATAAAGGATTTCCAAATAAAAAAGTAACCCCAATTTTGGATAATTTAATTTTTGTAAATCCCTAATGGGGTTTTCATCGTCAAAATCTTCTTTGCTATTGGTTCCAAAACAGGTGTCACCGATAAACGATTTCCTTGTTTGACTACCATTAGTTCTTCAGCACTAAATTTTTCTCGCAATTGCGACAGCGAAATAACATGAGGAAAAGTTTCCACAAACTCGACTAAAACGGTTTGCCAGCGAGGAGATTCGGAAGTTGATTTTGGGTCGAAATATTCGCTTTTGGGGTCAAACTGACTGGGGTCAGCAATATTTTTCACAACACGCATTAATCCAACGATACCGTTCGGATTGGTATTGGATTGATAGAAAAAAACCAAGTCTCCTGGTTGCATTTGTCGCAGGAAATTTCGCGCTTGATAATTGCGAACCCCATCCCAAATAGTTTGGTGCTGTCGTTCCAAGTCAACAATGCTGTAAGTATCTGGTTCTGACTTCATTAACCAATAATTCATCTTGACCCGCTCCCACTACACCCATATAACGATGAAATGATAATACATCTTTATTAAAGTCCAGCGTGTAAATGTTAATATTATTTAGATGACAATTTGTGCAACATTTATTCACAACGTGCCTGACGAAACACGTATCTCAGTCAGACCTTAACTATACAAAGATTGAACCTTTTCAGGAGAAATATCAATGACTATTTCAATGTATCAAGCTTCAATACCAGTGTCTATTCGCACGCTAACTAACCTTATAGGTATTCTTGAAAAAGGCGCTAAACATGCAGAAACCAAAAAAATAGATGCTTCTGTGTTGGTTAATAGTCGTTTATACCCAGATATGTTTCCATTGTCAAGACAAGTACAAATTGCCTCTGACATAGCAAAGAGAGGTGCCGCACAACTAG
>CAXTCQ010000007.1:0-77188 GCA_964242965.1 uncultured Calothrix sp.
TCCCTTCTCCCCTACTCCCTACTCCCTACTCCCCACTCCCTACTTAACAAGAATCGCATCACCATTCCTAAGATTGAGCAATCCGGAAGTAATGATTTGCTCACCCGGTTGCAATCCTTCGACAACCTGGTAATTATTACCTTTAGTGTTGCCTAACTTAATGCGCTTTTGTTTAGCAACAAGTTGGGATGATTTACCTGGTGCTAACGGTGCTGTTTCGGCAACATAAACAAAAGTTTCTCCACCAACACGCGAGACGGCTGTAGTTGGAATTAATACACCCTGACGTTGATTCCAAATCACTCGCGCACGAGTAAATTGTTCGGGACGCAGTTCGTTTTTGCTGTTGTTGTAGAGTGCTTTAATCAGTACGGATTGAGTACTTTTCGCAGTACTGGGAGTGATAAAAATAACGCGACTTGTTCCCAAAATCTGACCTTGACCGTTTAAAACTTCAACAGGCATTCCATTTCGCAGTTGGGATGCGCGTTCGATAGGTACGAAAATATGTACTTCCAGAGGTTGGTTTTGGGAAATGGTGACAAGTTGTGTCGAAGTGTTGACTAAATCCCCAACTTTGACGGGAATATCGCCAACAGTACCAGCAAAAGGTGCGGTGATGCGGTTGTTCTGTGGTTGAAGTTGTTTTTGTTGCTGCTGTTTGGTGTTTGCTTGTGCCTTTTGAATGGCTTTTTCCGCTTGGGATATACTGGTTTGCTGTGCCAGAATTTTGGCTTCGATGACGTTTAAGTTTGTTTTGGAGGTTGCGAGACGGTTTGCATATTGGTCTTTGACTTGTCGCGGGGCTGCACCTTGGGATGCTAAGGTGTTGTAGCGGTCGAATTCCTGTTGGTTTACTTTGACTTGGGTTTGGTTGGCTGTACGTTCGGCTTCGAGCGAACGAAGGGTAGAACGAGCATTATCGAGTTGGGACTGTGCTGTTAAAACTTCGGGATTGATAGTTGCGATCGCAGTTACTTGCAGACGCGGGTCGATTTGTAAAATCGGGACACCTTCTTTGACATTTTCTCCCGTTCGAGCAAAAATTCGCGTCACTTGCCCTTGAACGGTCGGCACAAGTGTTACCGAACGCCGCGATTCGAGGCTAGCAACAAATTCTGAACTGTCTTCAATGATACCCGATTGAACTGTAGATAGGTTGACTGGGACTTTCGGCACATCTTGTGCAGTCTGGGTTTGGGATGGTTTGCTTGCAGGAGTTAGTAAACGCCAAGCAGCAATGGAGCCACCTGTTAATGTCAGTAGGGTTAACAGCGACCACCACCATCGTCGGCGATTTGGTCGCTGTAATACTGTTCGGGGACTGTTATCTTCAAAGTCATTTTGCGGTTCTGAAGGAGTCATGTACAAGCAACCTGAGAGATGAGTAAGAAGCGAGTCAGCTGGAATTTAATGATTGAGCAATTCATCGATTGAAAATGAAGCGAAAGATGCGTTTACGTGGCAATGTCGGGTGCATCTTGATGAAGAAACGGTATAAGGCTATTAAGAATCTGTGAACTGCTAATCGATATACTGTTTTCGTATGGTTGCTCTCTAAAGCAAATGTGAATGATAAAACTAAGCTTACAGTTAGCTTGGCTTCTTGTCATTTCTATATTTGCGGAATATTTTCGATTTTTTTTGTAACGATTCGATTGCGGAGTTATCAGCAGTTACTAAAAAAACATGGTATTTGTAGTATTAGTAGGTTGGGTGTAGCGCAGCGTAACCCAACATCATTAGCATGTTGGGTTCCACTGAGTCCCAAGGGGACACGCTGCGCGAACGTTCCACCCAACCTACAAAAATAAATTTTAATTATTAAGTAATCATCCGAACCTAGTATTGGTTCTGGTGACAGTGCCAAACATTATTAGTCGAACTCAACTAATAATTGACATCTTAAATTCCAATATTCTCTTGTAATGAATGCCAAAATCTTGCAATGCCGATCTGTTTTTTATCTTCTTCTACTCCATCCTTCTATCATCTGCTCTACTGCTTCAATTGACACACCTTTACCTTCGCGGAAAAGTTCGGTATCTGTAGGATCTGGGGATATCACGTTAACAGTAATACCTTTATTTCCTAATTCTTTAGCAAGTATCCGTGTAACTTGTTCGACTGCACCTTTAGTTGCTACATATGTGCTATATGTTGGTAGCATCATCGCGGTAGTGCTTGAAGAAAAATTGATGATGCGTCCTCCATCTGCCATGCGAAGTGCTGCTTGTTGGCAGGCAAAGTAAGTACCTTTGACGTTGATTGCAAACATTTTATCCAAGTCTTCTTCGGTAACTTCGCTAATCGGCTTAGAAATAATTATACCCGCATTGTTAACTAGAATATCGACTTTGCCAAAATGTTCAATTGATTGGTCAAAAAGTCGCTGAATCTCCGCTACTTTACCGACATCTGCTTGAATGGGATATGCTTGTACTCTCAGCTTTTCGATTTCGGTTACGGTTTCCTGCGCTTTGTTGGCATTACCTGCATAGTTAACGATAACTGATGCACCATTGCTGGCAAGTTTCAACGCGATGCCCTTGGCAACCACTTCGTGGTATCGCACGTCCAATTCCTCTTGATGCACCTGTAACAATTGCAACTTTTCCTGCTAAAGAAGCCATGATGATTTTATAGGGAGGTAGGGAGGTAGGGAGTAGGGAGATGGGGAGAGTTTTTGATATGTAGGGTAAAAGAACTTCTTCATTAGTTCCTCGCTACTCCATCGTTCTCCTCTTCTCCTCTTCCCCCTACTCCCTACTCCCTACTCCCTCTTAAATTACCCTAAATCGAACAACAAAATTTCAGCACCTACATTCGTACTAATTTCTAATTGTTCTGCACCGCTAATTTGTACTCCATCACCTGCACGCAGTTCTTCACCGTTCAAAGTTACTATACCTTGGGCGATTTGCAACCAAGCATGTCGGTGTGGCTGAACTTGATAATTAACAACATCACCTGAATTCAAAACCGATGCATACAAATCCACATCTTGATGAATTGTCACTGCACCATCACGTCCATCTTTAGCAGCAATTAAACGTAGTTTCCCGCTACGTTCTTCAATTGGAAATGCTTTTTGTTCGTATCTTGGTTCTAAGTTTTTTTGGTCGGGTAAAATCCAGATTTGCAACAAGTGAACCGAATCGGTTTGGGAATGGTTGTACTCGCTGTGCATAATTCCGGTTCCAGCACTCATAACTTGTGCTTCACCGGGAAGAATTACCGAACCAGTACCCAAACTATCTTTGTGTTCTAACGCACCTTCTAAGACATAAGTTAAAATTTCCATGTCTTTGTGACCGTGCGTTGAAAACCCTGCCCCAGGTGCAACGCGGTCATCGTTGATAACTCGTAATGCCCGGAAGCCCATACGGTTAGGGTCATAAAAATTACCAAACGAAAAAGTGTGATGGCTATCGAGCCAACCAATTTTTGTAGTTCCGCGATCGCTTCTATCGTGAATGAGATGGGTTACAGTATTTTGAGACATAGCGAACTCCTGATTTCAACAATCATCTAAAGGTCAGAAATTATTCAACAAATTCTAGATAATTTGAACGCCTAAAATAAATTCATACGAGATGAATTTAATTGCTTTAACTTATTGCATCTGTTTTGTATATCTCAATATTAGAATATGCTTATAAAAATGAAAAGTACGCACTTCAAAGTGCCGTACTTACTAAAAAGGTACTATGGAAAAGAGAGGGAAAGTGTAAAGGTAAGGAAAGTAAAACAACTCATAACTCCTAACTCCCTTCAACCCTTCAAAATTGCGTCACTTGTAACTTAATACCCGAATCGAGTTTGGGAACCTGGAAATACTCGATTTTCTCGCCAAGTTCGGGGGTTTGGTTTCTTTCTACTGACGGACATTCCCTGAAAAACGAACCTGGATTACTGAGCAACTCTCCTGGGTCAAGCTTGCGACAATCATCTTCGCGTATTATCGAAATTGAACTAGCCGATTGATTCATATTATTCGTTTTCTCAATACCGTAACCCCAGCGGTTGCTAATTGTAGCAGCTTCGGTAGTTAAAGCCGCAGCTTGGTTGTAATCCTGTGGTGCGGTTGTACTTGAAGGATCTATTTCATTGACATTCATAGGATTTACCGCTTCGGGTAATGCTCTAGCGCTAGTCACTCCCAGCGAAAGTATCGCACCAATCGTAACTACTAAGGTAAACGGCAAATATTTCATAATTTAAATCCTAAATCTAGATTCCCGTAATTTTTCATAATAATGAGTATAGCTACGCTCGATCCCAGGTGTAGGTAGAATGATTGTGAATAAATATAATTGACGCACAATAGCTGTTATTAAGTGTTTATTGGTAAAATATTTATTTGAAGTATGTTTATAAATACATTATATTCCGTTACACCACTTAATGATTAATGTTTGATTAAGTTATTCGTATCCATCCTAGCTCAAATTCCCACACATGTTAAAAAAATCGCTATTATTCAATTTGCGTTAAACCCGACAGCGATTGTAAATCCCTGTCTCACAGCAAAAATCCATGTTTATTGGATTAAAGAGCTACGTAATAATACGAACTATATTTTTCCCTAAAAAATTATTTTGGTTGTTTATCCCTAGAAGTGCAAGATATGAATTTACTTATAATGTCACTGGAAGTTCCCCAACACTTACAGCAGTATCTTCAAAATATAAATCAAAATACAAAACAGGTAGTTAACAATAGCATTCACTCGCTCGCCGAAAAAACCCAGCAAGCTAGCAGTTCTGTTCGACAAATTACCACAGAAACAAAAACTAAAGCGATTGATTCTGTAAAAGGTTCGCTTGAACAAATTCAGCAATCAACTTCGACAGCAATTCAAACATCTGTAAATTCTTCTGTCAATGATTGGTTGCAACAACATCCTGTAATCTATCAGCTAGTTAAATTTCTTGGTTGGGCATCAAATCATCCGATTTGGGGTGTTGTTCTCATTTTATTAGTCATTGCGATCGCATGGAGTCTAATTCGCGCTCTTGTGCGTTTAATCGAATCGGCAAGTTTATCAATTTTAAAGACACCAATTAAAGTTATTTGGTTAATTTCTAACTATATTTGGCAATTACTTCGCAAATTTACGATTTCAAACTGGAACAACCTGAAGAATACGAATCAAGCTGAAATAATACCTTTGATAGATGTTAATCCGAATATAGTCAAAGACAAACAAACGAGACTTGCAGAAATTTCTGTACGGTTAACTAAAATTCAGAACGAACAAAACGAACTCTTAGCAGAAGCTGCGGAGCTGCTAAAATCTAAAGAGAACCAAAATCATTATATCGAAATATATCCTGTTAAAAATGAGATTTATAAAGATGTTATGCAGTAATGTCGAGTGCGTATAAGCATTGCGTAATGCACCATCGATAATTTACATTTAATTTATTTATTATAGTAACGCACCATCGATGCGAATACGGTGCGTTACGCGAAGAGCAGCTAACGCACCCTACATTAATTTTACTTTTATGTTTACAGTTGTCACACCGGAAACAATCCAATTATCCCCTGGTGCAGTGCTGCGGTTTCCTGGTACTTGGCAGGACTATCAAAAATTATGCCAGCAGTTAGGCGATCGCACTTCACCGAGAATTAAATATCGACCAGGGGAAATTCTACTAATGTCACCTTTACCAAAACACGGACGTGAAGCCCATATTATAGCAATGGTGGTAATAGCTATTCTTGACCATTTGGAGCAGGATTACGAAGCATTTACGCCAATTACAATGGAATTGCTCGAACAACGCGGTATCGAGCCAGATTATTGCTTCTATATTCAGAATTGGGCAGCAGTAGCTGGTAAAGATAGAATTAATTGGGGTGTAGACCCATCACCCGATTTAGTAATAGAGATTGATGTAACTAGCTATACTGATATTAACGATTACCTACCTTATCAAGTACCAGAAGTGTGGTTATTCAAAAAAAATCAACTATTGATATACCATCTGGCAGGTAAAAGTTATACCTTACAAACTATTAGTCGTCATTTTCCTGGCATTGATGTATCTAAATTAATAAACGAGGCTTTGGAAATAACACGCGATTGTAATACTAGTACAGCCATCCGCAAGTTGCGGCAAAAATTAGCGAATCCGGATTAATTGCAATCAGGTGTGATTCCGAAGTAGGGTGCCTTATGCGCTTCGCGCTAACGCACCATTGACAATCTACATTAAGTTTAATTTACTTAATAGTTACTGTGAAATCATAAATATGATTGGTTGAACCACCATACCCAAGAATATAATAATCTCCTGTAGAAGGAAGGCGATATACAAAAGTTTTATTTTCAGAGAAACCACCAAATGATTTTAAAAGCTTGCCATTAGTACCGTAGAAAGTTACGCCAGCACGAGCGCCAAAGTTATCGCCTCTCAATGTTAATTTTTGTCCAGCTTTAGCTCTTAATATATAGATACGGTTATCTGCACCATTAATACTCGCGCTTGTTTTCCCTTTAGCGAAAGCTATACGCGAAGTAGGCAGGGAATTTAATTGCGATTTAATATTTGCAATTTGTGCTTGTGATGGAGTAGGTACTATTGACATTCCTAAGCCAATAATTAAACTTGATGCACCAGCAATTAATAAACGTTTCATAATTTTACCTATGTTGCAATAGTGAGAGTATTTTGCTTTAAAACCAACTAAATTATGGTTATTAAAGTCTGTAATAACCTTTACAACATGAGCAACAGAAGTTTTACGGAAATGGTTGGGAAATTTTACTTGATTATCGTGAAATATGCCCAAATTAAAAACCTAGTGGTTCGTGTCATTAATTTTGGCAGGTTGGTTAGGCGTTAAAACCCAGTCCTTTTAATGCGTTCATTTGTACTATATTATTTACCAAAAATACACGCCTAATAAACCCTTACACAATCAAGCTTAATACTATCTACTATCACAAAGTGATGCTGACTACAAATAAATGATAGTTCTGAAACGACGCCTGTTATTACCCGTTAACTGCGCGTTTGAAGCGCTGACCATGCACGCATCTAAACATGCAAATATTTGCAATCGGCTTTTCGCTGTTCGCATGTTAGGCAAATATTTAACTCTAAGTGCATAAGTTGACAAGATTTGACCCTACAAAGAAAACAGGAAGGTTAGCTTTCGAAGCTTCATTTCCATTCACTTAACTGATATGACTTAAGTTAACATAATCAGACTTTCGTCAATGTTAAGTAATACTTATAAACAAAACTAACTCTATAAATTAAGCTCATGAAATCTCTTACTCCTGAAATAATTCGAGCTACAACCCCCATGTTTATGGCAAGTATTGGAGCAATCATCAGTATTGTTGTTTTAGTCTCGCCAGATATTAGTGATACCAAATATACTGCTGCACTTGGACTTGCAGGAACCGCAATTGCTGGTGCTGCTGGACTAGCTCAAAGTGGTAAAAATGAACAGGACTTTTCAGTCAAGAAGCAGGGAGACAACTTGCAAGTTGAAACTCCAGCCTCTGAGCCAACTGCCAGAGATTAGGGAATTTCTTTATCAGATAAGTTTGTTGGATGAGTGGAGAAATGACCCTTACTTTTAACAGCGAAGTTTACGCTAATCTTTTAAAGGAAGCGCTGCCACGAGCAATTAACACGAAAGGGGAATACGAAAGAGCGCTTTCGATTATTGAAGCTTTAATGTACAAAGAAAATTTAACACTTGAAGAAGACCAGATTTATCGCAATTCTGATTTATATGGATAATTTGTAAGGGTACAGCAATGCTGTGCCCTTACAGCCTTAGAGGCTATAAAATTTAGCTCAAATGTTCTTCGAGAAGAGACGCGATCGCATCCGGGTTCATGCGGCTATATTGTTTATCGCCAACTTGGACGATGCAGTTTGGAGCATTTGAGCATTTTTTAATACAACCAGTGCTTTTAATTTCAACTTGCTTTTGTAGCTGCTGAAATGCTTCTTCTGAAACTTTACCTTTAGATAAGCTTTTTTCTATCTTTGACAACAAAGTTTTTGCACCCCGCTTGCGACAACCCGAACCTTGACAAATTAGAATTTTGGCTTTTGGCAATTCCGGCTTAAAATTATTACCTTCACTCAAAATTGGCTGTTGCAAAGACGATTTATGTATAGAACATGTAGGTAATGGTGTGACATCATAAGCGTTGAATTTAATTTCACCCATGCGCGAGTCTAATTTACTAGAACCAACTACACGAATGCGCGAGCCTAGTGATAATGTCAGGGAGAGAGCTTTTCGCAATTCTTTAGGCAATTTGATTACCAAATTTCCGGCTGTAAGTCCAGAGTCAGCATTACACTTAGCTAAACCCAATTGTAGGTATTTAAATTTTTTTGATTCATTGTCAATAAAACCCAGAAATTCGCCTTCTACGTCAAATTCTGATAGTTTGAGATATTTATCGCCCATTTTCAGTTTGTTAGTAGTCAGTGGTCAGTGGTTAGTAGTCAGCAGTCAGTGGTCAGCAGTCAGCAGTCAGTAGTCAGTGGTCAGTGGTCAGTGGTTAGTAGTTGCTAGTTACTAATAATTATTGTTCTTAACTCCTAACTCCTAACTCTTAACTCCTAACTCTTAACTCCTAACTCCTAACTCCTAACTCCCAACTCCCAACTCCTAACTTTTTTAAGTAAGTCTTTTTGCTTCGCAAGTTTGAGGCAATTTCAATGGTTCGGGTAAATCGGAAAATTCTAATTCCCAACCGTTTGCTAAAGTAAAAATCTTTCCTGCGGGTGAATCGATCTGTTTGACAACTTCTTCCTCCAAGTCTTTTTTAGGAACATACACAGTTAACGTCCCAGCATTATTCTTCCGCAGCATTACTTTCATCTATCTTCCTCTCTATCTGGATTTTTTTCGACTAATTCAAGTTCTCTTTTGCGGCAACCAATTACAAATCCTGAATGTAAAAAATGCACGGCATAAATATAGGAATTTTGTAGGAAAGTTCCGACACTGGCGACGTAGCCAATTTCACCTTTCTTAGCAAGAACTACTCCAATATCTTGACCGACGAAAGTACCGTCATTCTTGAGAACTTTGCAAGTTCGGACTTTATCACCAATCTCAAATGCTGGTGCTGAATCTAATTCCATTTCATCAGATTGTCGCATGGGAATACCTCTGCTCAAGTACCAAATTTAACAATTCTTGTGTAGTTAAGCTGCGTTTTTTCTGGGTTGATTGTCGTCGTACCGCGTCTAATACCAATTGGGTTTCTTCGCGGTTGAGTACAATTCCGTGTTGCTGGAGCAAATTTGTTAGTAAATGGCGACCGGAATGTTTGCCAACTACTAAACGTCGCTCCCAACCCACTTCTTCGGGTGCAAACGGTTCGTAAGTTTGCGGGTTTTGCAAAACACCATGCGCGTGAATTCCAGATTCGTGAGCAAAGGTGTTTTCGCCAACAATTGCTTTCCAGGGTGGTACGCTGGAACCAGATGCATCTGCAACTAATCGGGAGAGTTCTAACAATCGGGGTGTTTGAATCCCTAAATCAATGCCATGTAGGCGTTTTAATGCCATCACAACTTCTTCGAGTGCGGCATTTCCCGCACGTTCCCCTAACCCGTTGACGGTTGTATTTACCGATGTTGCACCACCTTTCAAGCCTGCTAGCGCGTTGGCTGTGGCAAGACCGAAGTCGTTGTGGGTGTGGATTTCCACGGGAATTTGTAGTCCAGCAACAAGACGTTTGACTCGCGTGTAAGTAGTAAAGGGGTCGAGGATTCCTACCGTGTCGCAGAAGCGAAACCTAGATGCACCCCACTCTTGTGTGCGGCAGTTACTGCTATATGCTAATCAAAAGATATTTCTGCGAATTGCGATACTTCAAAAAACACGGGGGAAAGGGAAAGGGCAAAAGGAATAAACTGACAACTTGTACCAGCGAGATTAGATGTTATATAAAAACTAAGTAATTATAGGTTTATCGACTGCTTTATAACCCGCATAGGGTTGTAAACCCTATGCTAATAGCGAAAGTCTTCTATAAGAGGACTGAGAAAAATAAGATTTTTTTGATATACGTTATGATTTTATACAAGGTTTTTACGGTTAGGCGCTTATAGAATATACTTCTAAGTGTAAACAATGAATATAGTTCCAATCTTAAATGAAAAATACACACTCTATTGTTTACGATCGCTAATCCATTTTAATGGATTTTAGCTATTAGACAGGGATTGTAAATCCCTGTCGGGTTGAAAGTGATTCGAGTAATACAAGTGAGCTAAGTTATATTAATAACTTATATGCGAGCAAGTGGAAGATATGAGGGCGGCTACGCCAACGGAGAGGCTACGCGAAAGAAGATGCGATCGCACTCGAATCAAAACCCCCGCACGCGATCGCCAAACTGTATAATTATACTAAAATTTCACCTGTTTCCCACTTTCCCCCAACCATCGGAAACGCCATTTTCCAGACAGGAACTACAGTAAAAAATAAACTTTATTCAGTTTATCGATAGTTCCTATGACTAATATAGTTGGCGAATTTCTAGATTTAAGTAACTTTCAACGTGCTTGGGAAAAAGTTGCCGAAAACCGAGGTTGTGCAGGTGTCGATGGGGAAACCATTGATAACTTTGCCAGCAATCAAGCTATGAATATTTATCAATTGCAAAATGCTGTTGCTAATGGTACTTATCAACCTCGTCCTTGTAAGCAAGTTATAATTCCTAAAAAAAATGGTAGTAAGCGAGAATTAAAAATACCCACAGTACGCGATCGCATTGTTCAGCAAGCCTTATTGAATGCAATTTATCCGGTTATAAATGAGAAATTTTCCACAGCAAGTTTTGCTTATCGTCCCAATTTATCTTATTTAAACGCAGTTGAAAAAGTCGCTGAATGGCGAGATTTAGGTTATCGTTGGATATTGGATGCAGATATCACTAAGTTTTTTGATAATATCGACCATCAAAGGTTATTAAAACAATTTAGACAATATATAGATAATCCCGGAATTTTGTGTTTGATTAAATCTTGGGTTTCTACTGGTATATTAACTGATGAGGGACTAATTATACCAAGTAAAGGTATTCCTCAAGGTGCGGTAATTTCACCAATGTTAGCGAATATTTATCTAGATGAATTTGATAAATATATCTCGACAACAGATTTACAACTCGTGCGTTATGCCGATGATTTCCTCGTTTTATGCCATACTCAAGAGCGCATTTTACAGGCAAAACAAGAAATTACAAATTTTCTTAATACGATAGGATTAATAATGAATTTAGAGAAAACCCAAGTTACAAATTTCGAGCGTGGTTTTCGATTTTTAGGACATGGCTTTTTAGATAATGCTATTTTCCCTATTGATGTTAACGAAGAGAAGCTCAAATCTACAATAGACGAAATAGAAAAGAATAAAAGTAAAAAAAAAGTCCCAACAGTCAGCAAGAAGCAAAAGAGCAAAACATCGCAACGCTAAATGTAGAGACGCGATATATCGCGTCTCATTCAATAAATATCGCGTCTCATGCAACATCTATCACGTCTAATATCAACAGCGATAACGATATCAGTCCTTTTCAAAAAAATATCTGGAATCGGGAAATGGCAGCTATATATTTAATCGAACAAGGAACATCAATCTATAAAGACTATCAACGCTTTATTATTCATGTTTCGGAAAAACCTAAATTAGAAGTACCAATTCGAGAAGTTGAGCAAATTATAGTTTTTGGTAATATTCAACTATCAACTCCTGTAATTAATGCTTGTTTACAAGAGCAAATTGCAGTGTTATTTCTAAGTCAATCGGGTTTATATCACGGTCATTTGTGGAGTGAAGAATCAACCAATTTAGATAATCAACTAATCCAGATTGAAAGACGTAATGATGATGTTTTTCAGTTGAGCGTATCTAAAAGTATTGTTTTTGGTAAGTTGATGAACTCTAAGCAATTATTAATGCGATTCAATCGCAAACGTAAACTTGAAGATTTGGAAAAGGCTATTTATGGTATTAATCAAGATATTGATGCGTTGAATTATGTTGATAATTTGGATTCATTACGGGGTTATGAAGGAATTGCGGCTGCGAGATATTTTCCAGCTTTTGGTAAGTTAATTACTAATTCTGCTTTTAGCTTTTCCCAGAGATTTCGTCAACCTCCTATTGATGAAATTAATTCGTTATTAAGTTTTGGATACACGCTTTTGTTTAACAATGTGTTGAGTTTTATTATTGCAGAAGGACTTTCTCCATATATAGGTAATTTTCATTATGGTGAGAGGCAAAAACCCTATTTAGCGTTCGATTTGATGGAGGAATTTCGTTCTCCCATTGTTGATAGCTTGGTTATGAAAATTATTAATAATGGGGAATTTAAACCGAAAGATTTTGATGTGGTTGCGAGTACGGGAGGGGTGTATTTAAGTCAATCTGCGCGGAAAGTTTTTTTAAAGCAGTTTGAAAATCGGATGAATGAAGAAGTTTCTCATCCAGATTTAATATCTCCAGTTACATACAGACATGCAATTCAGTTGCAGGTGAGGAGATATAAGCGTTGCTTGTTGTCATCGGTTCTTTATGAATCTTTTTTAAGAGCCGCTTAAATGTTAGTTCTTGTTGTGTATGATATCCCTGATGACAAAAGACGCACTAAGTTATCCAACTTTTTAGAAGGTTACGGGCGAAGAGTACAGTTTTCTGTATTTGAATGTTTTTTAAGTTTGGAGGAAATGCGGCAACTTTTTGAGAAATCAAAAAAACTTGTTAAACCATCCGATGACAATGTCCGATTTTATTGGATTTCGTCCGAGGCTATTTCCAGGGTGTTAACTATTGGTAGTCAAGAACCAGCAGCACCGCCAAAGTATTACGTTATCTAGCTTATGGTATAATTAATGAGGTTTTGTCACATGGTCATCGACACACTTCGCCAAAACGCCCAAATGCCGATTTTTTCGTTGGAGTGTGTCGATTGCTTGCTAGATAAGGGTTTAAGGCATGTGTTTTCTGCAATTTTGCACAAAATGTATAATGTTTTTCAAGAGTGTGTCGATTTGGCGGCTGAAACCCCTACTGGGTGAAGCCTCCTAGACGAACTCCCCACCGATTGGGTTAATTCGGATTAGTTGGAAACGATTATTTTGCCAACCTTACTTGGGCTGGCGCACCCCCCACCGATTGGGTTAATTCGGATTAGTTGGAAACGGCTATAATAGCTCCACCTCCAACATTGGCAGAACCCCACCGATTGGGTTAATTCGGATTAGTTGGAAACAAAAATAAAATAATTGCCACAATTCCTTCTTATGAAGAACCCCACCGATTGGGTTAATTCGGATTAGTTGGAAACGTTTATAATCCTATTACAGGCGCAACAACCTCTAAAACCCCCACCGATTGGGTTAATTCGGATTAGTTGGAAACATTCTTGATATCTCACGAGTGCACTCAGAATCATTGTTAACCCCACCGATTGGGTTAATTCGGATTAGTTGGAAACTTGACTAGGAGCTGGAAGCTCTATTTTGCAAGGAGTCCCCACCGATTGGGTTAATTCGGATTAGTTGGAAACACTTACCTGGCTTAAACTCGACTACGCCAGTGGCCCCACCGATTGGGTTAATTCGGATTAGTTGAAAATAGAAAAGATTCCCGACTTTATGAAAAAGCTGGGAATCTTATTTTTTAGTAAATGCGATCGCCTAAATTATGGTTACAGCAATTTGGGAGTGCGATCGCATATATTTTTAAGCCACATCAAACTTTCGATACTTAGCAATTTTATATTGAATATCATCTAAATAAATTACCTTATCAGCTATTCGAGAAAGTTGCTCGCTCAACATACTTTTCTTGGCAACGACAATAACTTTAGCACCACGACATTGAAGTTCTTCGACTGCTGGAATAAAATCCCCATCTCCGCTGATAAGAATTACATCATCGCCTTTTTTAACTTCGCCAATCATATCAATAGCAATCTTCACATCATCCCCGACAGTTTTAAAAGTTTTGCTATCAGTTCGCGTTAAAATAGGTAGCCCGATAACTTCATAACGCTGGTATTTCAAATAATCAATAAACCGCCTTTGTCCATCGCTCATCGGTGAATGAACGCCAGTATAATATCTAAAATGAGTCCGGCTAGCATTTTGAGAAAGCTCTATCCGTAAAGCATCATAATCAAGTTCAATTTGCAACCCATCGACAGCAAAATTTAAGTTATTACCATCTATATATACGCGAGTTACAGATTCTTGAACTTGAGCAAGAGCTTTGACAGGACGTAGCTTTAAGCCTTGTGTTAGATTATCGAGGTTAGATAAAGCCGTTTTTTCAAAATTAACTAATTTCTGTTCGATATTAGCAACTGTGGCAACAAATGTTTTTTGCTGGTGGTGAATTTTTTGAACATTGGAACGTTGGAGACGTTGACGAGTATCCTGAATTTGGATTTTTTTTGTAAGTTTATTAATTTCGGTTTGTATTTGGGATACTTGAGCCTGTAAATAAAGATTTTCTTGTTTAGAGTCGCTTAATGCCTTTTCCTTCTCAGCATCAGATAAATTTAACTTGACTATTGCTCCTGTAGAAATAGCACCCAGTGCAGCCACTTCACCGATTCCTTTCAATACAGGTTGTTTGATAAAAGTACCTATCAAGATACACCCAGCAGAGCAACCGATAGTCATAGAAATTGCTTTACCCAGTTTCATAATATACTTATTTCCTAGTCTTGAATTTGTATAAACTCAAGCTATCAAATATATGGAAACTGACTTTTCCATGCAAGACCTTCTCCTTTATACAGTAGCTTACATTTGCATAAAATACAGTAGGGGCACGGCATTGCCGTGCCCCTACGAAAATTTGAACTTTTATTTAGATGAAATCCGCTGAATGCAGCTTTACGGGTAAACAACGTATATGCTCAATTTATAGAATAAAAGATACATACGAATTAAACAGCGTTGACGGCAGCCACTCTAGAACGGAGTATCGCTAATCCATTTTTAATGGATTTATGCAATTAGACAGGGATTTACAATCCCCCGTCTGTCGGGCATTAAACGGAGTCGAAGAATCTGAGTATACTAAGTATAAATTGTTTTAGACTGAATGGTTACGGTGCAAGATTTAGTCTGTGCAAGGTTGTAGGTTACAACTGGACTTATAAATTGTTTTAGACTGAATGGTTACGGTGCAAGACCTTCCCCTCGCTTTTGTGGGAAAACCTCGTTTCCAAGCATGAGTTTTAATAATTGACACACAAACACAAGCCAAAAGCGAAACTCAATATAAGTTAGTTAAATGTATGCCAACGACTCATCGGGTACTGATTCTCGCAGATGCAGATAATACATATTTTTCTGCACAAAGCTTTAATCGAAAAATTGACTGGCAGAAAATCCGTGATTATTTAGCCGACTCAAAGGAGGGGAGAGAACTAGTTGACATGGTAATTTATATTGGTTTACCTCCAGCAAGAGAACGATTTGAAGAACAGCGGAAAACTAAAGAAAAATTTGTTTACTGGGCAAGAAGTAACGGCTTTTTAGTTGTTGCGAAAGAAGGTAAAGCTAAAGGTGATGAGTATGAAACAAATGTAGATGTGGTCATGGCAATGGATGCGATTGAATTAGCTTTAGAAATTAAGCCTGATATTATTGTTTTAGTCACGGGAGATTCTGATTTTGCTTATTTAGCAGAGAAACTGAGAAGACGTGGAATGCGGGTTGAAGTAGCATCGGTAGGGCAATCTTTGGGTAGCGAATTAAAAAACTCTGCTAATAGCGTTGTAGATTTAATCGAAGTGTTTGATAAGTTTACTCCCCAAAATGGCAATCAAAATTATCATCGCATCGGTAATTCAAATGTCTTTGATTAATTCATTCTTGGCTATGTTTCAATCGTGAATGAGGTAAAGTATGCGGACTATTAATGGTAAATTAATCATCCAAGAGCAACAACAGTTAGATATCCTTCAGCAACAGGCACAAGGTATTCTCCAGCGCTGCGATTCTTTAGAATCAAAATCTACTAACCTTCAGGAACAGGCACAAGGTATTATCCAATGCTGTGATTCTTTAGAATCCAAATTCACAGCTATGCATCAACAACAAAGTACTAAATATTTGCAAGAAATAAGTACAATTAAGCTTTCTATACAAAAGCTTGATAATAGATTGACTTCTTTGGAGCAAAATATATCGAAGCAAATAAAAACTTTGTTAATCAGCTTTTTAGTTATAAATTTTAGCGGTATTATTGGATTTATTAGCCCTTGGTTCTGGTTTTATATCAGGAATCAAGATAAATTCCATGATGCTAAACCTGTGAAATATTCGGAATCTACTCAATTGTATCGTTCCAAAAACTATTGATATCATCCCATTATTGACAAGAAAGTAAGGAGAAAAAATGCGAGCAGTTATTAATGGCAAATTAGTTGATTTACCCGAAGGTGCAACAGTTGAAGATTTAAGAAAAAGATTACCAGAAATAGGTGCTGATGACGTGATGGAAGAGGGTTTTGCTGGTACTCGACCTTTGAAAAATACAGAAGCACTTAAAGAAGGGTCAAAAGTTTGGACAGTTCCCAAAATTGTTAAAGGCTAAATTTCATAGGGAAATATTCAGGGGAGAATAGAGCATGACAGTCACAATTAGTCAAGAAAAATCGGGATTTGAACCTAGCTCGAGGCTTTTGGAAGAACTTAAGCTATTAGAAAAAGTTGCTAAGAATGTTCTTGTTGGTTGCAAGACGATTAGCAATATCAAGTATACGGCTGTTTTAGTCAAAGGGATGCCTTTATCTTCTAAAAAATTCACAGTTTCTAACTCTGACATTTTGTTTTTATTACCAATAGAATATCCTCGGCTTCCCCCCATTGGTTGCTATCTTAATTATCCTTGGAATACCACAGGGGAGGGAGACCATCACTTCACGAGACAAAGCTATTATGGTGCGCCATTTTTAAGCGATGAAGGATGGTACTGGTATTGTGTTGGACTTGGTGGAGGATTTAATCGAGAAGTTTGGCTAAATTCTTGGAAACCTAGCAATCAAAGCGATAAAGGTCATAATCTTGCGACTTTGTTTGTAACAGCACGTCACGCTATTAATAGCGATGATTAAGGATAACGGATAGCGGATAGCATCTCGATTCTATTTGAGATCGAGATTCTTCGCTATGCTCAGAATGATAGCAGTCTTTTTACGCTCATTGAGATACTCCCATTGGGGTTTAACAGGTGTGATATCCGATATCATCTACGCTTCACAAGGATATAACGACATGAAAAATCAAAATAAATTACCCGAAATTTCTCTACATATACCTCCGCAAATGTGGCATCAGTTTCGCCAATCGATGCTTAAGTATCGAACAACGAACGAAGAAGTTATTGGCTTCTTTTTTTGCAAACGTTTTCAAATTTCAAAACACAAAATTCGATATATTCCAAAAGCTTGGATAGTTCCTTTGCCTGATTGTTACGAACGTCAATCAATAAGTGGATTGGTTCTAACGCAGCAGTTTCACTGGTATTTAATTAAAAGTTATTTAAGTGAGGGGTTGCATGTAGTTCATATTCACACTCATACAGGCGATCTGATTGCAGATTTTTCCTATGTTGATGACCGCTATGAATCGGAGTATGCCAAGTTTATCTCATCTAGTTTTAAGAAAAAACCTCGTTTGATTTCCGGGGTTTTTGATGAGTCATTACAAAAAGGCAAATTTCGTATATGGGATAAAAAAGGACTTGATGCTCGGTGTATTAACTTCTGTAACTCATGGTTTGAAACTCCAGACAATATAAACTTACAAAATCAGCTAGACCCAATGTTTGCCCGACAAGAAATTTTTGGAGATGGTTATCAAAAACAACTTGGTCAACTCAAAGTTGCTTTGATTGGTTGCGGTGGTATCGGTTCAATTTTTGCAGAATTATTGAGTCGTTTAGGTGTAAAGAATTGGGTATTAATCGACCCCGATAGATTAGAAGTATCTAATCTCAATCGAATGATTGGCGCTACCCCAGAGATGGCTGACCAGCAATGGTATAAAGTTCATTATGTCAAGCATTTGATTAAGCGAATTTATGATGTGGGTTCTTGTGTCAAAACGATACCCGCATCAATCGAAAGTGAATTAGCTCAACAAGAAATTGCAACTTCAGATTTGATTGTGGTTGCTACTGATAATCATCTTTCTCGTAAAATTACCCAAGAATTAGCATTGGAATATATGCGTCCTTTGATATGTCTGGGTACACATATAGAAGTGAAACCAGATAATACTCCGCGCATGTATTGCCGGGTTACTGTTCCTCCCCTTGGTGGTGGCTGGTGTTTGATGTGTGGCAATATTATTAACTTACAAAGAGCAGCTTTAGAATCTGCTCCTGCCGAGATTAATCAAGTTGTTGCTCAAGGGGGTTATTTGGAAGGCATCAATGACCCGGCTGTATTTTGGTTAAATAGCATTTGTGCGAGTACGGGTGTGGGGGTAATTCAGGGGATGGTGAGCGGTTTTTTGAATGTTGATAAGGGGATTGACTGGATTTACGAGTTTCCCAGTTGTAATTGGCATAAGACGAATATTGATTATTTGGAAACTCCTGATTGTTATTTTTGCTCGTCAAGTTGCGATGGGGAAATGGAGGGTGGGGAGATACTTTCAAATGTTGAGAGAATGATTTTTTAGTACTGTAGTAGTGTAGTTGGGTTTCACTTCGTTCCACCCAACATTGCTTTGATTGGTGCGGTTTTTGCTATCATCTACGGTGGGTCTATGCGATCGCACGCAGTGAGAATAGTCCCAATTGGCAGTAGTATCCAAGTAGTCTATTTTATAAGTGATGGGTTACAAGATTCCGGGTTTCTTGAAGAAACCCGGAATCTGATCCTCACGACTTGTCAAAATTAATGACAAAGACACTAGACATCTCCGAAAAAGATGTAGAGACGCGAAATTTCGCGTCTCTACATTTGGATTCATACCTAAATTTAGCAACGCCGATTTTTTTAATGGATACTCTTCTTAGCTAAGGGAATGATTTTAGAGCAATCGCATTCTTGCTCGGATACTTAGTGGTCCGTTTCATTAATTTTGACATGTCGCGGAGGTTAGATCCCCGACTTCGTAGGAGTTGCCGGGGGTTTTATCTTCGTTGAGGTTTGCGGTATCCCGAAGGTAGGAGTACCAGTCTTTTTCTTCGGGGTTATTGCGGTTAATTTGATTGGTAAGGAGACTAGTACCAATTGTGGAAAGGATGACTTTACGCATGATTATGCTCTAGGAATGGGGTAAAATGGGTGGGACGAAAAGCCCACCTCACAAGAGTTTAATGGGGATTGTTAGGAAATTATTTTTTTATAGCTTTTGGCTTTTCTCCCCAAGCTAGCTGTAGTCCTTTATCCTCTAACTCCCGAATAAAGGGTTCAAGTTGGTCTCCTTCATTTCGATGTTTCCAAGGAGTGCGATCGCCATAAAATAACGTGACAATTTCTAAGTATTGGTTGCAATCTATTGGTAACATGCGATGCCAGACAGAACTAACAGATGTCGGACGATTATCTTTTTCTTCTTTACCATTTTTAATATTTATCCCCCGTCCACCAATAGCCGGGGTATATTTAAAAATCTTATGGTGAAAAAGATTGATCGCCTGTGATTTATCAGTTTCTAAAGCATAGACAGTAACATTGTTAGGATGCCATGCTTCCCGCCAAGTAGTCATATAATCTAGTGACTCTTGATGGTTGTTTGGTTGGCTTGAATTTAATTGGGATCGAAATTGCTGAGTATCTACATACAATTTTGATAGAAAATTTTCTAAATGTTGTTTGTTTTCAATTCCAACAAAACTTGGATTGTAGCATTCCCAATGACAGCCAATCGCTCTGGTTTGATAACTAGACATAAAGCCAGGATGCCAATCAGGAAGATCGCACTTGTGCCAAACTCGCCGCCAAGATTTGCCAAACCCGCCGATAATATAACCAAATTGGAATACCGATTGCAACCAATCAGCTTCACGACAGGGTAAAGAAACTAATAACTTTCCTTGCACCTTAAAAATAGGTGTCTTTTCATGTTCCTGTGTTAGATTCTGACCGAGAAATGCTTGGGTTTGCCAGTACATATCTAACTTACCAGTAGCGCGATCGTGACCAAAGAAATAGTTAAGTTGCTTGTTAATTAAATTGCGATCGCCGCACACTCCACCTAACAATCGGGTGACATGACCGCGTATAGATGCTTTAAACTGATTGGGTCTAAATTCTGGGACATCACTTCTCAATAAAGAACTAACCCCCGTACCCAATAGTGGAATAATGAGGTTGTATTCCTCTTGTTTGCGTGGTGGCTGCCCAATTAAACCATATCCCGTACTTGTTTTCCCCCCAATTCCTGCCGTCAGTGCTGACTTCACCCATTCCTCTACCCGTTGCCATTGTTCGAGTGTAAGCTGTTGACGGCAACTTAACTCAAACACTAAGGTAGGTTTATAAAGGGTGATCGCCGCAAACGCATGGGGAGAAGTTTTTTTAATTCCTATTTGGCGTTCTTGTTGGGGATGAATAACATCTACCATCCGTCCTCCTCCTGTCCAATCACCAATCGGATATGCCCGATGGAATCTTAGTTTTTCAACTATTTTGAGTTCTGCTGGTGTTAATATATTTTGTCGGAGCCAGCGTTTAAACAAGCCCTTAATTCCACTACCTGGAATTACAGGGATACCTTGGTTATCTATGACTGGACGGATAATAGAATCTTGACCACTATTACTACTTAAGCGTCCCGATAGTTCTAGTAAAAAGCGGTACATGGTATCATCTAAGCCAAGAGATGGTTGTGACTGTTGATAAGTAGGGCTTTGATCGGAGCGAGGCTGTACCCACTCATCTACCCATCTAATTAGATGCGGGTTTTTTCCTGCGTTTTGTAGACTACAACGTTCTTTAATTTGCGCCCGATACATCATCCGAGTTTCTTCGGGAGTGATGTCACTTCGTGGCTGAAATTCTGCGGATCGATCTTCCGATTCAGAGGTTTCCACGGTTATCCCTTTTTTCTGATATGCCTTAGCAAAGGCATCTTTAAAGCCCATAATTTATTACTCAAGTATTATTTTTAATTTTTAGAGTGATCGCGTTGTTTTAGTCGTTGAGTCCACCACACCAGTGAATCGCATAACTGGCTTAATACCGCTAAAGTCGTGCGAGTATCAGCTAAGGACATCTGACATAATTTGGTTGTCACTTTTGTAATTCCTGCGACATTGTTGCCTGAAACCTTACAATCTTGATCGGGTAACTCAATTCCCGCCTCAAGCATAATGTTCGCTAATTCTTTCCAAACATCGCGCCAATAATTTCTTTTGCCTCGATCTGTGGGGTTGTTGCTATCATCCCGCAAATGTTCTCCCCAAAATCTTTCCAGTCCATAAGCTACGTTAATTCGCATTTTATGGGATTCGTTAATTATTTGCGAATCTTGACAATATCTCAATACTAAATTGTAGGCGTGGCGATCGAGGGAGTAAGCATGAAATCCAATTTCTAGAGGTTCTGGAACAGGAGTTTTTGTCTGTTGAGTTGAAACATTGTTGGGAGCGTTAGGTCGTTTTGGTGGATTTAAAGGTGTATTTCCAGTCATAATTATGCCTCCGTTTGATCTAGTAATTTGTGTAAAGTTATTTCTGTTCGTCCAAATCCTATCGATTCTAATCCACCAAAATAGAATTCTTGTGGCTTGACATTGTGAGTTTCTAAAGGGAGATTATTGGCAACTTGCCAGCCATAATCTTGAATATAATCGTCCCATTTGACATCTTTTTTTATTTTTTTATTTTCATCATTTGCTTCTTGCTCCTGATAATGACGGCGCAGAGCAAGAGGAAATACTAAAATAGTCTTTTCTGGTAATGCTTCGACGTTGAAGAAAGCTTTATCATCCACTATTTTCTCATCTTCCTTTAGTTTTACTCGACTCTGACGGTACAGAGACATATCATGAATAAGAGGCATATCGGCATCATTAACCACAACAAATCCATATTTTTGGGCTAATGCTCCCGCGCACTTTTTATAGGATGATAATTGGTTATCAGCTTTTTCTCCTAAGTTAATAAAACCCACATTGAAAAATAGTTTTTGGGCGTTAACTCCACTGTGCATATATGGTTGAATATTTGAGCAATCTTTTTTCCCAGTAATACGACAATATCTTTCTAGGAGCAGTGGACAAGAAACCATGACCACAGGTTGATTGGGGCAATAAACAGGCAACCAGACAACTGAAGCATACTCAAACTTAACGAGTGCTTCTGTCGTCGAAATTGGCTGATTTTTTTCATCGCGATCGCCAGCTTCACGTCCATACCAGAAATCAACTTTTTCAGCTTTGTAATCTCGCATATCCGCACGAAACCGACCACGAATCGAACTACCGGGAATAATCCCCGTTTGGGTAAATTGGTCGCGGAAAATCAAGTTTAAATTACCCGTTTCCTCCCCCGCACTTGCTCCAACATGTAGAGGTGCTAAAGTTTCAATAATGCCGTAGGCTTTGTGATACATTGACAATACTCCAAAGTTTTGATTACTTAATTGCACTGGGTAAAGGTAGCGCTAATCCACATCCCCAACGCTTCAAAGAAGGGCCTTCTTTTGGAAACCAATTGACATCCCAATCTTGCCAAGCTTTGAGAGATTGTTTCAAAACATAAATAGTTCCAGCAGGAACCGCATACCGTCCCCGTGATAGTCGTTTGGTTTTCCCCTCACCTCCCAATCGATAGCGGGAAGGATTAGGACGTTCGGTAAGTAAGGTTTCCAGATAGCGATTCTCCTGCGGAGACGTTGCGCGATCGCAATCCCACATTGCAGGAAAACGAGTTGATAGACGATTAGAACCCCAAATTGCTGGGGTAATTAAGGCAAAACTCTTACCAACATCTTGTGTAAGAAGATTTTTGTTAGATTCATCTAATTGCAGACATTGCACTTCTACTATGTGTCCCTCACCCCCGAATCGATACCAACCATCTGTAACTTTGTCATTACACAGATAAACTAAGCAGTATCCGGGGTCTAATTGCACCCCATTTTCTAGGAACAAGCTACCATTGGCACGTTCTGTTTCTAGTGACACTCGTCGTTGTTCTTCCTCTAATCGGGGATGCAAGTGAGGAGTAAATTTCCAAGGAACACGATCATCCTTGTCATTAATCCATACTTTTTTACCTACACCATTTTTTTCATTCCAGTCTTTTATTCCCAGCCAAGTGCCACTTTCAAATTTACCTGTTGGAGGTTGTCCATCTTGATTCTTCCATTTTTTACCATCCCAACTTAACTGATAGGCGATGTTTTCTTCTCCTTTATTAACAAGACAATTAAAAGGTGTAGGAACATAGAAATTTTGGGGTGAATCGCTTTTTGCCCAAAAAGGACCAGCAAAATATAACGGTTCTAGCCTTACTTTGAGCTTTTTTGCAAATTCTTTTTCGTCTGATTCCTTTTGGCGTTCCTCTTCAGCATATTTTGCTGCAAATAAGCCAGATAAGCTTGCAGTGCTGGGAGGAAAGTTAGTACCAGAACGTCCAACTAAGTTTTCAGGTGATAAAAATCTGCCAGCACTACCATATAATAGTCCTAAAGGTTCGATGACAACTAGATACTGAAAAAGTGATTTTTTATCTAATTTTTTACTTGCATCAGTGTTTATTTTCTCTATTCCTGACATAGATGAAATCCTATTTTAGCGAGATTAATAATCCAGTTATTTAGTGCTTTTGTGACATTTTTACAATCACCTTCTTGATTGCCAAGAATCCCCGTTTTAGTTTTATCTTCTAAGTCCCACAAATTTTCTTCTAGTAAATTTTTACATCCAGGAAAGTAAATCTCAAATAGCGCTTTGGCTATATCTGTTTGATTTTCAAAAGCGTGACGGGATTCCAGGACGGCGACATCTGCGTAGATGTGTCCCCAGTTTGCCTTTTCACTTGTTCGCTGGTTGCGATCGCTATATCCTTTTAAGACTTCCTGCAAGCACCACCAAGGACATACCCAGTCTAAACGATTACCTCCATTAAACAGGATACGAATAGCTAGACGATTTCGTCCTTGATTCTTGGCTTTTTTTTCTACTTCTCGACAATGTTGCAGTATATCCCGTTGGGGAACACCCGGTGCAGCCCAGACAAATCCAACACTCACACCAATTGGTTTTTGGTGTTGTTTCCATAAAGCATTGTTCTTTTCAGGATTAGATTCGGGATTAAATTTATAAAACCAATCAAGGCATTCTTGAGGTTTAAGTACAGGTTTAGCAAACAAGTTTTCAGCTTCTTCCTGATTAATTCCAGCATCTGCTAATGCTTGTTTTAATTCTGTATCGTTTCTATTTTCTATAATTGTGTTAGCAAAACCCTTTTTAAGCTCGTTGGAAATTTTTACATCTTGGTGTAGACCTTTTTTGTTGAATTCTTGATTGAATGCATTTATTTCATCTTTTAACTCAGGTTGTGATTTATCTAGCTTATTACTTAAATACTTTACCAAGCTAATTAGAAATCTTGCTTTAGGAGGAGTACGATAGAAAACACCCAAAAAATCATCCCCACCTGCATAAATTATTCTACCTTTACCCGTCCTATTTAAACTAGGTTTTAAGTGTTTTTCACCCCAATCGAGCATTGCCAAGCTAAAACTGTGCGTATCTGTCTCTGGATTAGCATTTGCTTGTTGAGATAGGTCTTTAAGATAATCTCCAGCTTTATCACCATCTCCTTGAAACCATCCACTCCAACGATTATCTGGCTCGATTTTGCTCTGTTTTTCCTTTTTATTTAGCCTATTTAAATCGCGGAATGTTTCAGGAACTTCTTTTGTAGCAATTCCTAAAGGAGCAGCAATAGCTTCCAAAGTAATTAAGCGTTTAATCAGTTCGGGAATACTCAATTCTTCATCAGGGTCAATAATTGCCGAACCATATTCTTTAATTAACTCTTCACGCTCATCTCGACTAATTCTTGAAAATCTCTCCCTGATAAATTTAATGAAACCTTGACCGTATCTCTCAATTAATCTATTGTTTATTTCATCATTATTTTTATTTAAATTTTCTTGAATATGCTTAATGAAATTATCTCCAACTGCATAACTTAGCGTGCTGTAAAACTTTTTAATCTCTGTTTTTTGAGTTTGATAATCCCAGGCATTTGGATGATTTGAACATAGACTAGGAATAGCGATCGCATCTGTACCTGATAACGTGGAACTTTCTCCAGTCCAGTTTATCGCAGTCCAATTACGACTGCGTTTGATTTCGTTTAAATTACCTCGTGCTGTGGTAATTGTTTCACCTTGTCCCCAAAAAAACTCCCAGGTATAATTTGTCCACAAATTCCATTCCCTTTGCCAAGAATAAGTCCCAAGAATATTATCCTCAATCCATTGACGACAAGCTTGTGTAACTCCACTCCAAGTAGTATCAAGAGTGCTATGAACATGTTTTTCAGGAAAGTCACCTTTAACAATTATTTGATTGGGAGTTCCTTGAGTTAGATTAATTGAAGCTGGAGAAACCACTCTAAATCCTTGACATCTAGCTTCATTACAAATGGCACTAGCTAAATAAGACAAGATAAAAGAACTCCCATATAAATCTCGCAATTTACGCGATTTTTCGATAAACCCTTGCACGGGAGCAAAGGTGATTACAGTGTATATTTTGTCTGTCATATGCGATGAAAAATTGCTCCCTTCGGTTCTACTTGTAATTTATGACACATCCACAACTAGACAATAGCCATTGAGAAAACAGGGAACCAGTCAGCATTCGTTATAGACTAGTTCTTTTTATCACATACTCAAATTTACTTAGGCTTTTTTTAAGATTTCATTTTTGAGAACTTAACATTTCGTTAAATGAATCAGCACATCAGCCAATGCTTTTACCATTTCACGCTGCGCTAAATTCTCACCACGCTCTAACCGATGAGTACTGCCCGTCAGTAATGGTATTTTCTCTACCAATTCATTTGTGTTTTCCTGCCAGTTTTCAGCTAGAAAAACCTCGTCTTTCTCTGCATCTAATTGACTGTGTATTTTTGCAACAACTTTTAACCCCAACTTCTGACAGAATTTTTCCCATTCTGCAAATTTATTTATATCTCCCGACAAAATAACAGCATGGGTTGCTGGCTTCATAATTATCTCGTTTTCCGGCGATATTCTACCACCAACATCAATAATATTAATTAACTGATTGGCACTGTCAACCCTTGCTGCTGCTTCCTTGGCAAACTCTGGTGTAAGCTTGGCTCTCAAACGGCGTTTTATCTCAATAGCAAACTCTGGATTGACTTCATAAGCCTTTTGAAACCAAGAACCTTCTCCGTCGGGGCAACTTGTAATCACATTGGGATAAGGAACATTTAAAGTGCTAAAAATAACTTCCTTTAAACCTTCTCGCAAACAAGATTTACCCGAATGAGGAGGCCCGCACAGCACTACTTTGATTATCGATCGCTCTGATTGTGGTTCTTCTATTTCAATTAAATCCCCAACTTCATATTTGGGATTGTGAGAAATAGCAGCAATATAGGTTTTATAGCCCTTTTTGCCAAGTCTCGGATCGAGAACGGCAACAACTGAATACAAATGCGCTAACTTGTGCGCGATCGCATAAGCAACTGCGACGGTTTGGGGACCATCAATCAAAATGCGATAGCCTCCCGTAATTTGTTTTGAATCTATCATCTTCAATAATTCTTGGAGTGCGTCGCGGACTATGGTGTCACCTTGAGCGGGTAAACTGCGATTAAACCCAACGCGCAATACTTCACCCTCTAATTGCAGGTGGTAACTCGAAACTTGGTGTGTCATAAAGAATGTTGTTTTTAGAACATCACCAATATGGCACAGTTATGGAAAAAGGACTTTCCAATACCGCGAAATGCTTATCAAAGCAAACTCAACACAAAGCACCAATAAAAACACATCCCAGCAAGAGTGCGATGGGGAGTATCCCCTGAAGGCGTGTAGTTCGCGTAGCGTGCCCGTTGGCGTAGCTGCTCTAAAAGGGCTAGAGCTTACATCTTGGTCGCGTACTATATACTGGGAGCTAGGTTGCACTTCTAAAACATCCTCTAAAACCCACTGCGATCGCATCTTAATTTTATTATACGCAAACCACTATAGTTTTGCTTTTCTCGGCAATTCTAATGTTATTCGTCGTCTTACGGAGGTTGAAAACGCCTTAGTTGTAACTTGTGTAATTGTGCAAGGTGAGCTTATCGATATGGCTGAACCCTCTCAATAGCGTGAGAATAATCTAATTTTAGTTCAGCAGTTTTTAGAGGGGATATACAGCGAATTTCATTTATAGGACTTACGCAAAGCCCCCAATATATTGGGGGGTTGGGGAGATCCTTTATAGAGCAAAATACATGCCTCAAACACTTTCCCAGCAAGCAATCGACACACTTCAACGAAAATTATAGGGTTTCAGAGATTTGCTGAAGTATGTCGATGAAGTACTCAAAAGCATCTTCAAATCTTCTCAAAGCTACATATAGCAATGCTTTCGCCACAATTAACCCTCGTCCCATCTATTACATAGTATTGAGTGCTGACTTTTCCTGACTTTGGAAATAGGTAATTCCAAGCATATTATTAACTTAGAGGGTGTTTGTAAATAATTTTTTAGCCTGTAGGGTGCGTTATAGCATAGCGTAACGCACTATTTATTCGGTGCGTTACGGCTCAAAATATATTGTAAATAACCCGAAATACCTATCGAGCCGTAACACACCCTACTTAATCTTTTATTTATAAACACGTTCTTAAAGTTACACCATTAAAAAAACACCCCATGCATCACCTCAAACTATTTCCTAACTACCGATTATTAGAGAGATTAGTCGATAATCCCCTCAATCAAGGTCAAAACCTAACCACCGCGATGCGACGATGGGCACTTTTGAATTGGTTCTATGGAGATGCTGGACAAAATATTTATTTAAGTTTGGCAGGTGGACTAACATTTAATCAGTGGTGCGAAGAATTTTTTCAACTAGAGCCTCCTGCAATATCTAACCATCCTCAAGGTACTTTACTCGAAAAAATCGAATCCATCAAGCAAACTCACAATTCTCAATGCTACTGTTACAAAACTACAAAAGATTGGCTGAGTTTCTACAGCTTCTCTGTGGCAGAATGGCAGCAAAATTTAGAAAGTAAAATTTCTATATCAAAGCAAATAATCCAACAGTCGCTAGAAGAACGCTTATTTGTAAAAACTCGTAGAACTTTACAAAATGATATTAACTTTCTTGAAGAAAGAAAATGCTTGAAAATTGCCAAACCTTTATCTGTTAAAATCAATGAAATATACCTAGTTGAAAAGTTACCAAATTGGATTGTAGAAGAAAATCCCGCTCCCGAAACACAGACTGATGGGGCGCTTTTTACTGGTTTAAGCCCTACGGAACTCGCTGATTTAGCCCAAGCTTTGGATATGCTAGCTTTTCTCGACCCTAAGTTAGAACCAATTGCCGAAAGAATTTCAGAGGAAGTATCTGGAACTCGTCGGGTGTTCTTACACGTTGATTACGTTGTTCCCAAACATATCCAAGATAAAGTTGATGATTTGCAGGAGAAGTTACAAAAAAATTGGCGCAATGATGAAATTAAACCAATTTTGTTTAATTATATTAGTGCCCGTTTAGGTAAAAAGGAATGTGTTGTTTACCCCGTTTGCATTTACTACGTTCAACGGGCAAAATATCTTTGCGGTTACGGTCAAAATCCAGATGGAAAGGTTGATTGGTATAACTATCGATTGGAACGAATTAAATTAAAGGATTTTTTAGATTGGGATGATATTAATATTCCCGATTTATTGCGAGATAAATATCTCAATAAAAGTTTACCTAACCCAGAATACATCCAACAGAAAATGCAGGAAGCTTGGGGATTTGATTTTCATTATACTTCCCAATTAATGTTGCTACGATTCAATGCTGATTTTCACCAACGTCATATTAAAGACACCTTTCGTCACGAAACATTTACCTTGGTGGAATCCGAGAAACGGATATTTGAACTGATCGAAGAACATGCAAATAATCCCCAAGAACAAGAGTATTTAACGCAAATTGTCAAGGGGTTTCCAAAGGACAAGTATTATACAGCTAAGTACCGCGTTGACGATAATAACGTGATTATGCGGTTGCGTGCTTGGGGTGCGAACGTCGAAGTTTTGTTTCCAGGGGAATTACGCGATCGCATGGGTCGGGATATTCAGGAAACAGCGAAATTGTACGAGAGGAGTTAGGAGTTAGGAGTTAGGAATTAGGAGTTAAGGGTTAGGAGTCAGGGGTTGTAGGGACGCGTTCGCCCTTGGCGTTCCCGCAGGGTAATTTCGCGTCTCTTCTCTACGGTTAAATTGAAAATCCAAAATCAAAAACATAAATTCTAACAATGAGTGAAAATCCAATAAATAATCGCAAATTAGGTTCGCAATTCGAGTCTGCATTGGTTTACGCAAATCAACTCCATGCTAACCAGGTGCGGAAGGGTAGCAATGTCCCATATATTAGCCACTTACTAAGCGTGACAGCATTAGTAATAGAAGATGGGGGAACTGAAGAAGAAGCGATCGCAGCTTTGCTTCATGATGCGATCGAAGACCAAGGTGGAGCAAAAACCCGCGAGGAAATCCGTCAAAAATTTGGCGATAGGGTGGTGGCTATTGTCAATGGATGTACTGACTCAGAAGTAATTCCCAAACCACCTTGGAAGGAACGCAAAGAACGTTATATCAAGCATATCAGTGAGGCGAGTCCGGAAATACGCCGAGTTTCCTTAGCAGACAAATTACACAACGCTCGTTCGATTTTGGCAGATTGGTACAAAATTGAGGAAGCTGTTTGGGACAAATTTAAGGGTGGTAAAGAAGGGACATTGTGGTTTTATCGCAGTTTCCTCGCGGCACATCAGGAAGTGGGTTGCGGTTTTCTTGGTGAAGAATTGGAGAGAGTAGTTAGGAAATTAGAGGAAGTTACAAATTCCTCTCCAACAAAGTAGATTTCATCTCCAGAATCGATAAAATCTATCCAATTTTTCAGATTACCTGGAATAGGCATTTTCCAAGCATATGATTTAATCGAAGATGTACTGAATGCAGACCTCAAAGGTCTAGTTCGGGCATATCTCTGATTTTTACATCTTGATTATAGTGCGTTAAGAGAAACTTCTGCAACGCTGACTTTGCATTGTTTTCAGTTAGTTTCTCTGGAAATCAAACCTTGGAAAGAGGCTTTTCTCGACGCACTATACACTCTGTTTCAATACATAAATTGAGCGAACTAGCTATCAAACTCAGACGCTTAATTTTACCACATATCCACACAGAGGTTTAAATCAGAACTTATGTTTCAACAATCTGAAATTGCTCAAATAGGGTGCATTACGCTCCTAGTAGTCCATGTCATTAATTCTGATAGGTAGTGCGAGCATATTTGTAGCGTAAATTATAAAACGAGCAAAATGCTCGGATTTAAGCTACCCATCATAACTTATGAAACAAACTAGTAGCACACGTCCGACATTAAGTTCACTCATCAAATTTGAAGGTAACAACCACAATGAAAAAAATTCTTAACTTAGCACTTGGTGTTGCAACAGCAATTACTATGTCTGTACCCGTAGCATCCGTTCAAGCTCAATCAGAGGGATACGAAGTTTTAATTATCGCTCGCAAACCAGAAAATTTGGCTATCCCATTAAAGAATGATGCTGGTCATGCATGGATTACGATTATTAAAAAAGAAAGAGATGGCTGGAAAACAGATACAACTTATGGCTTCTGGCCGGGTTCTAACCTATCTGTAAATAATTCCACAGATGTTGATTACACAAATAGATATCTTAGAGGTGAATCGTTAAGCAGAAGAGGCTTTGCTGTTCGGAAGGCAAGAATAAGTCCCAACAGAGCTAACTGGATTAAAAACGGTGCTTATAGAGAAGCAGGATGTGCTAGATATCAAGCAATTGGTAGTACAGGTACATCTTGTAATTGTGCAGATTATGCAACAAGACTGTGGCATGTTTTAAGCGCTAAACAAGAGGATTTTCGGGTTCGTGCCGTCACAGTGAATCTAGCATTAGATTCGGTTGTGAATGCTATTAATAATAAGAATCGCAGAAATGGCGATTTTTTAGATGGAGGTAGAACTTGGGAATAAGTAATCTTCAAACCTAAAATCAATATCATCTAGCTATCCTGTTTGATTGCTGAAATATACAGACGGTGCGTTAGCGGTAGCGTAACGCACCCTACAAATACTTAATTTTGTTGAAAAATCAAATAGGATTTCTATATTAGGGAATGCTGTCAATTCAAATATTGGGAAATAATCAGATGAGAAATATCAAGACCGCTCAAAAAATTGGACTTGTAATTATAGCTTTGGTAACATGCATTGCTTCCATCTTCTTTACTCAACCTTCAAATGCAAGCACTGCTACTTACCGACATATACTTGCACTTGGTTTAGTTGATGAAATTACAACACCGCAAAAAATTGGCTTAGATTATCTCGCACACCAGCCAATTGAATTAGTTGCTGATAGTCAATTAATGAACAGTATTGCAAGCGTGACTCAAGCTGCATCTCAAATGCCTGAAGATATAAATTTAGCTATACCTATAGGCACTAATAGCCCTATTCGTATTGGACAGTTACCAGGTGATTCGGGTACAGCTACATCTAGTAATTTTGAAGCGACTGGATTTCTAAATTCACAAGGTCAGCCTAAGAATATTACAGCAAATGATGTAGCAAATATGACTAAAACTGAAGCTGATTATGGAGGTAGTTTGCCTTCTACTGCTGAAGCACAAAATATTCGATTAGCTGATGCAAGTGGAAGGTTTTATCAAGCAAGGAGAATTCCATCTATCAACTTGATTATACGTAATCGAAGAACAGGTAAAAGGGCAGTAGTCCCGAATGTGAATGCTAATGCTTTTTGTCGGGATATTTTGAATGCTTTCTTAAACCACAATTATCGACGCATTTAGAAGTAATTTTCATAAATAGTTCTCAGGCTCAAAGCCTGGGGCTATAGCTTAAAATAAATTATGTTATTGATAATGGTAGAATATATTGAAAAAACTAAGATTATTCGGATTACTTATTTTAATTTTTGGGCTATTTATCAGTAGTCCTAATTATGCCTTATCCTCACAAAATACCAATATAGTTGAATCAGCTCAACTTATACGAAGTATTGGAGAATCAATTAATTTAGAGATAAAAGTTGGACATATTCAGAATATTCCTAATATGAATCAATTAATGCAAGCTAGTATCCGTCTACGAGATATAGCTCGATATCTAAGTTCAAACTCACCTATCAATATCTCTCTTTATTCAGATGCAGATACATCAGAAAATATTAGCCTCCAAAAAGAATCATATCAAATTACCGATGTCAAAAAACCTGATGGCAATTGGAATACCTTGACTGTCGGACATGCATTACGGCTGGTTACAGAAGAAATTGCTGTAATTCAAAATCAGCAGCAACAACCAATAATTGACTTATTAGCTAAAGATGCAAAAAACCAGATATATCGACCTTTAATTGGTATACCATTAAATGAGGTATGTTCGGGAATATTAGAGCAGCTTGCAATCAAATAATCAAAATACAAAAGATAAATTTTATGGCTCTTATAAATATGACTTTTAGGTTAATTAAAATTACTGTTATTGCGTTATTGATCTTAATAAATAACGCAAATATCGCCTATGCATCAGACTTGAAAAATGTCAACCAAAAATCTGAGGCAAATAGCTTTTTAAACTATCAAGCAAAACAACTTATCAAGGCTGCTGCACCGGGTAATCAAGGACTTGATTACTTTATTCTCCCCGAATCATCAGAAATAAATAAAATTCCTAGCGACCCACATAATCCAATTACTCCGGCAAAAGTTGAGTTAGGAAAAGCCTTATTTCACGAAACAGCTTTAAGTATTAACCCACTCAATCCTAAACATTGGCAACAATCGAGTTGTGCAACCTGTCACATCGCACAAGCAGGGTTTCGACCCAACATTCCACAAGGCTTGGGAGTTGGGGGTTTAGGATGGAATCAATTTAGACACCGTGACCCAGAAATATCACCCGTAGAAATCGATAAACAAAATGTTCTCGTTCCCTCCGTACTTAATAGTGCTTATCAAACTGTGCAAATGTGGGATGGTCGTATCGGTGTTGCGGGTCCAAACCTGAAAGAACCACTTATCAAACATAGTGATGTTAACCGATATCAACTACAAGGTTTAGAGACACAACCAATAGACGGAATCGCTTTCCACCGTTTGGGGACAGCTGCGATCGCCTTTGACGATGCCCTTGGGAACATCGCTCGATTTCCCGAATACCAAAAAATGTTTGCAGCAGCTTTTCCCGACCGACCCTATGTGAGTGCAGAACAGGAAGACAACAAACGCGCAGCTTTTGCGATCGCAGCTTACGAACGTACCCTACTCGCAAATCAAGCACCATTCCAAAAATGGCTCAAGGGAGACGAAAATGCAATGTCAGCTAAGGAAGTGCGAGGAGCAAAAGTATTTTTTAGCTCGACTTGCGTTCAATGTCATACCGGAGCATCTCTTGCAGTTTCAGATTTTCGTGCTGTCGGATTTGCCGACCATCCAGCCGATTTTGGCGGACTTAATCTGGGTCGTGGAACAATTACTAAACGTACTAATGATGACTTCAAGTTTAAAGTACCGCAACTATATAACTTGGCTGATAGCTCACCTCACGGACATGGAGCATCATTCAACACAATTCGTGAAATAGTCGAATATTTCAACCAAGCTGAACCGCAAAAACAAGAAGCAAAATACTCAGGTAATCTCAGCCTTTGGTTCAAACCCCTGCATTTAACGGTAGATCAAGTTGATGACCTCACAACTTTTTTAGAGGTCGGACTGCGCGACCCTAATTTGACACGTTACCTACCAAAAACTATTCCCAGTGGTCTGTGTTTCCCCAACAACGACCCGGAATCACGAAAGCAACTTAATTGTGACTAAAGGAATACCGTTGCCCATCGAACTTATGTATTTGCTTGCTAACAAATAATATGATGTCCAGCTAATTACTTATGATACCTGTAGGGGCACAGCAATGCTGTGCCCCTACGAGATATTACGGACAATCCGACGGATATAGTACAATAGCCGTCTTCGGATAAAGATGTAGAGACGAGCAATATTGACTACCTTTCGTGCATTTACTACACCTTACATACTCTTTTTTTGTTTTATATGGCGTGACCTGTCTAAACATTCCCCCGCCGCATACCGCACATTTTAAAAGCCCTCCTAATGGATAGTTTCCCCGACTCCCCGTACTATCTTCCCAGTACTAGCGGTTTTGAGACAGTTTAGCAATGATTTTTTGATACTCATCATGAATTTGGTAGTTACTACTATATGTTAACCAAAAGATATTTCTGCAAATTGCCATACTCGTTCGTATTTTGCATCTCTAAATGTAAGTAATGAATATATAGCTGTTTTAAAAGTCATAGTCCCTACCGATTTGCTTAATTAGGATTAGTTGGAAACGAACAATAAAAAAGAATAAAATCATCTCTCCTTTTTTAAATTTATTTTTCAGTTAGTAAGTTAGCAGATTGTTGAGGTATTTTAATCTTGAAGGCTTTCTATTATTTTTTTCTCCATTGTCAATAATGAAGCAAGCTTTTCATAAGTAGCTTGCTTGCGTTGACGTATTCTCTGTAATCGTTGTATTTTAGCTTCTTTACTAAAAAATTGGTCAAAGAGAATATCTTTTTCTTCTTTTGTTAAGCGCCCTATGCATGGGTCTTTATCAATTTCATCAAGTGCTTGAAATATGGCAATCTGTTCTGATGTTGGCGTATTATCGGTTTGGTTCATGGTATTACTTTAATAATATTATTAATCAAATGTTTGTGAGTCACGTCTTTGTTGTTGTCTATTTAGAAATTCCTCTGCGACAGCTTCTGTTAGTAGCATTTCTCCTGAGCCATTAGTATCTATAAATCCAATTTTAGCGTAGCGAGGTTTTGCGCGTGGAATAGTAAATAGCTTGACGACACCACCAAATTGCTTTGATTTACTTTCCTTAACAATTTCCTCAATTAGAGATGTTGCTGCACCTCTTCGAGTTTCTACTTGTGTTTGGTCAATAACATTCCAAGGGGCGTTGCAAATTGATTCAACTGCTATAGCCGCAACGCACTGCCGGACTCAACCTACAATTTTTTATTCAGCACAGGCTCTTCGTTATGCTTTAGAGCCAGAATCGCTTGTGGTGCGGTTACTTAGTGAATGTTCGCCACAAGCGATCGCGGTCTTCAAAACAGATTTTCGTCAACTGCATTGCATAAAGCTAACAACCCTATGTGGGTTAGCATGAAAAATCTTTGAGCGAGCAGTACTAGAGAAAAAAGCGATAGTTAGCCACTAACAGAAATTTTCCGCGCTTCCAATTACTCTAGAAACAACGCTTCAAAACTCTCATGCTAAACACCACACTCCGCCCGTTGCAATTGCTTAGAAAACGAGCCATCGAGTATTACAACAGAAAACATGGACTAATCTCGCCAGTGGCATCCACAGATACCTCAGAAATTAACTCGGCAAAAATAGATTGTATTTCCTCCCTAGACAGTCCCTCCCAAAAATCAGCTTGAGATATGCTGTACAGCAAAGCCCTACGTTCGACTGGCATTAAAGAATTGCGATCGCCATCCGACCGTGCTTGAGCGTTTTGGATCTGCGCTTCCGTATCAGCGATCGCGGCTCTTATTGCTGGGTTATTGGATTTCATTGCTAATAATCCAGCTAGCTGCTGCTTGAGTTCCGATACAATCTCCGGTTCCAAGTCATCTGAAGCAACATCATTATCAATAGCATCGACTATTTCCTCAGCTTTGGCTACCAAGCTTTGAGTACAGGAGCGGATAATATCTGCCAAATCGAATACTTTACTATTTGAGCAATATTGATTACCTTTGGTACGCTTGCTACATCTGATGTATTCTTTTTTTGTTTTATATGGCGCAACTTGCCGAAACATTCCCCCACCGCATACTGCACATTTGAGCATCCCACCTAATGGATAGTTTCCCCGACTCCCCGTACTGTCCCCCCAATACTTCCGGTTCTGACGCAGTTTAGCGATGATTTTTTGATATTCCTCATAGGTAATCAGTGCTGGGTGAGTATTGTAAATTATCTGTTTTACTTTGCTGGGGTCGTCTTTAGATTTGTTACTATGGTGGTGAAAATAGGCTGTATGCCCTTGGATGCTGGGATTGTCGAGCCACTGTCTAGAACCTGAATTAGAGAACTTAATACCATATTGAGCATAAAAAATTCGGCAAGCTTCCCGCAAAGACTTCTCCGTAAAAATCAAGTCGATGAAAGTTCGGGCCAAATGCCAATATGTTTCTCCACTTGCTTCGTGGATGTCATCATTAGCGACTAATTTATTGTCAATTTTTTTATATCCGAAGGGGGCACGAAAGAACACTTTCCCCTGCGACCGAAAATAATCCATCCCGTGCTGAATGCGCTGCGACAATAAACGCGATTCAAATTCAGCCAAACCCGACATTTGATTTATGCTCAACCAGCCAAATGGTGTAGAGGTATCAACCTGCCCATCGAGGATTCGCACCTTGACCTTGTGTTTATCAAATAATTCAAAAGCCCGATAGATGGTAACGACACTACGTCCTAGCCGATCGATGCGGGTGACGATAATCTCGCGGACTTTCCCGCGTTCGACTAATTTCAATAGCTCGTTGAATTGCTTGCGCGAATCGCTGCGTCCTGACTCAATATCAACTAACACTATCGCAGCACCTGCCTTTTCCAGACGAGCTATTTGCTGCTTGAGCGCGTCGTATTCCTCCGCTTGTTCAGCCTTTGACACGCGAGCATAACCATAAACTTCCATGACTATTTCTCCCTAGCTGGAAGAATCATAGCATGTAGCCGTGACCATTACTCTTGTGCATATAGTGCAACATCTTGTAAAAAGCATTCATCGGCTCTAGAGGAGTCTTCACCACCGACTGCAACCCAAAGCCCTTTATCAACGGCAAAGCTGATGCTATCTTTAAGTTGTTGGAGGGTGACGCGCCATTGTCCGTGAAATTTAGCTGCGATTTGAATGCCGGAAACAGGGATAGAAATATGAACGCGCTGCATACCGCAAGCTATCGAAGCTTCGATATCGGAGATAACAGCACGGTTCCAACCGAGCAGTTTCGCCGACAAACCTGAGTCCGAAATAGCTGCAATAGCGCGTGTTTCGTCCTTACCCATCGCCGGGATTCCGACTTCTAGCTCGTGAACGCCGATTGCGTCGAGGAAACGCGCGATCGCAACTTTCTCATGTTCGGTAAATGCAACACCAGCAGCTTGTTCGCCGTCGCGTAGTGTTGTGTCATTGATTAGGATTTGGTTGTTTTGGTTCATTTCAAAAATACCCCTCTTGGAAATTCTTTTTATCTCCTTTCCTGATTGCTTTTCTAGTTGCTGCAATTTCTGTTTACCAGTATTAAAATAGTTCGGTAGGTCGGTATAAATAAAGCTAGTTAGCAATGGTTATCTATTATTAAAGGCTAATCGTTATCAGTAAATTGCTATTTGATGCTTTTTTGACAAACTATCAGCCTTGAACTACTAATATTAACCATTCATACATGCATTTACACTTACCTACTTAGGAGTTAAGGGTTAGAAGCGATTAATCAAATAATTTATTCTTAAATAAGAGCTATCAATGCGTATTATTTTTAACTCATAATCAAAAAAATTAACTAATGACTTCTCGCTTCAAAATCCTTATATAACTTTTACTCATGCTCAAGAAATTATCTGTATAGCATCCAACCATAACTTACGATATTCATTAATCATTTTTCTCCTGATAACTCGAACCATCATCTAATAATGTGCAGCTAATATAAGTATTAACAACACCAGAAATAATCACTATACTCAATCCAGCAAGAAGTGAAATAATCATCTCTTAAGTCCTCAAAATATACCTCATTTATTTCAGCTAATATCCTGAGCCGTAGTTAGTATTTTGATAGCTAACCGTGGCTATACGCGATTTTGAAACCAATCAAAAATCCTTTCTAGTTGCTCGATATCGACTAATCCATACTGCCAAAGTAACATTGGTAAAGGAGCATTTTCTAACTCCGGATGCCGCAACGCTACGGATATATCAGCAGTAGATAGTTCAATTTCACTCTGTAGAAACTTGATGAATTTAGTATCGCTATGACACTTTAGCATATTCGGAAAAAGTACCTCTTGACTAAAACTAGACAATCCAAAATTAAGCCAAGGTATTCATAGATAGTTTTGCATTTATCGTCCGTAATATCTTTTCAATGTTGATTTACAACTATTGATATCAACATTAAAAATTCATTAATACACTTTCAGCCAAATACTAGTTGAGATTATCGTGAAAGCGCTTGTGTCTATTTGCAAAAACAATCTTTTTGACAAATTTCAACAATTAAGAAAGTATCTAATTTGACAAATTTAGAATCTTTATGGATTTTATCGCAATATCTGCTTTACTTCTATTGATTGGTCATTGATTGATGAGAACTTCAAGCTATCAACTTAACTTCTGACTTTATCGAAGCTGCCAACATTGTTCAAGCCAATCAATTAATTCTTGCCGACTTGCCAACAATTGCATCAACGTGCTACGGACAAGGATTGCTGTCACCAAATCATTGATTTGCACTCGCAGCAAGCTGTCGGCAGAACACCAGCAAGGAATCATTAACTCTTGCAAGCGGTGATAAAGTTGCCAGCGCAAGCTGAACGGGATATTTACCACTTGAGCGTCTGGTGTTTCTGAATTACCGGATGGCAACATACCCAATCTTCCTTCGTCGTAAATTCATTAATGACGGATGCTAAGAAAGCATTTATTCTCCTTAATACCAATTTAGTACTTAGGTACTATATAGATTTAAAAAGTGCGTGTTGTTCTTCTGCTTATATCAGGTAATGTTGAATCTACAAGTATTGCCGATGTTGATTGGATTTATTGAATTTATTAAACTTGTACTCAAAGCTGCTTTTTTGAGACTTGGTATAAATTTCAGATTTTCTTTAGGGTCGGGGTGTGAGTATTATTTAGATAGGGGTACTAGCTTTTTTGGGGCTAGGGATTAAGCATTGATGTACTCAAGTTAAATCCTTTTCATATTAAGATTTACAGGAGTTTAATTACTATATTTTTCTTTAGATAAACTTGTACTCAAAGACTTTAAAAATATTTACTGAAGCGATTTTCTGTATATCAAGTCACTATTTTTAGTATAGTCATGAATTCTCTATAAATTGAGTTTTCTTTCTTTTGTTTTCATGTTTAATCTAGAGATTGCTACTAGAAATCAGCCCTCATGAAAGGGAGTGGGGAGTAGATTCATAATTACGAAAATAGCTATTCGCTTGCTGGGCATTGGCTTTTGCTACAAGTATAAGACATAGGTAATTACTTGTATAAACTAGTGGTTCGTGTCATTAATTCTGGTGGGTAAGCTTTGGCACGTAGTTGGGCTTTAGCCCTCTAAATTAATGGTCTTTGTGCGCTGAAGCGCAACTACGAACCCATCAGAATTAAGGCTAAGAAAATTAACCACGAAGTACACAAAGGACACAAAGAAAGAAAAAGGAAGAAATTTTAAGTTCGTTCACCCCTCATATTTAATGTGGCAAACCACTAGGTGCTTGCATATTCGCTCGTTGGGCTAACTTATATCTTGTGTCGTAACTATTGAATATAAAAAAATTTATACTTAATATATTTAGATTATTCGACTCCTTTTAATGCCCGACAAAAATTGTAAATCCCTATCTGATAACTAAAATCCATTAAAAATGTTTATACGTTGTTTACTCGTAAAGCTGCACGATATAAGCTAAGGGACTAATAATATTCAGGGCATTTATTTAATTTGAAATCCCTTTCTAAAGTGCATATCCAACACTAAAGTAAAACCCGTCATCTTGAGCATTTCTACCTCGGTCATTTAAATTTACCAAGGGAAGCGCATAATCGAGTCTGACATTCATTCTCGGTATGGGTTGCCATAATACTCCTAATCCCACACCAGCTAAAAAGTTTTGTTTTTGGATCTCGTTGGGATTGTCATTTACATTCCAAACTACTCCTGTATCAAAAAACGGTGCGAATTGTATTAAAGGATAACCAGAAGCATCTTTTTGAACTGTAATTCGATTTTCTAGCGAAAATTTTACCCCATTGTCACCTGCACGCACGTTCTGTCGATAACCTCGCAATGATTGACCACCACCAATGATAAATTGCTGCGAAGGTAACAAACCGTTGGGTGTAAGTTGTAGTTCCGCTTGAGCAATTAATAAATTATTGGCACTCAAACGCTGTACTCGCTGCACTTGTGCCAACCAACTAAAAAACCGACCATCGGGAACAGAATCGGAGTTGATGGTAGCATCAAATATACCAGTCCCAAGGCTGAACAAAGAACGTAGTGTCCAAGCACCTTGGCTATCTCGTCGCAGATAATCTTGCCCAAACTTGATAATGCGAGTCCGACTATTACCATCTTTATCCGGTCCTAATCCAAAGGGGGTGGGACCAGCAAAGGTAAAAGTTTGACCGTTTTGTAGGCTAAAACCTAGCGATAAAGCAAATTCTTGATTGGATGTTCTAACTAGTGGTTGACGGTAGCTGATTTCATACAGTTGTGATTCTCCGCGAATGTCGAAGATGTCAAAGGGTGGTTGTACAACTTTATTGTTGTTGAACGAGGTTCGCAGTTGTAATGCACCGTTCATCGCGTTTAACGGTAAGCGATAGCTGAAATCATAGATATTTGAACCTCCTCTGGTGCTGCGGTAATAAGCAGCAGCAAATTCGTCACCGATACCAGTGAGGTTGCGAAAATTAGTACTCACACCCAACCGTTCCGAACCGACACTAGGAGGTGAGTAATTATCGATGCTCAATGTTGAATCAAAAGTCTTAGCTTCCGTAACTCGCAGAACGAGGATACTTTGCCCCAAACCGCTACCAGAACGTAAACTTGCTTCAATATTTTCCAACAAAGGGTCGCTTCGTAGTAGTCTCAACTGTTCTTCAAGATTAGCTGTAGACAGAGGTTTTCCCGCACCTAAAGCAATACGCTCTAGCACATAATTGGGATTTAGTCTTTTTGTACCTTGGACTTCGATTTTTTCCAAGCTTCCTTCAATTACTTGAATTTCAACTAAACCATTTCTAATTTCTTGGTTTGTCAAAACCGCTCTGGAAGTGATATAACCTCGATCTAGATACAACTGGCTGATAGCATCGGCAACACGAAGTAATTCTTCTAAAGAAACGACACGACCTTCTACTGATTTAGCGATCGCGTTGATTGTGGCAGCGTTGAAAATTGTGCTGCCTGAAACCTGAATTTTTTCTACCCGAATCGCACTAGTTGCTGGTAGTGATTCTGGTATTGGAGTCGGTTGCACCGGAATTATCGGTTTTGATGGTAGCGGTTCAAGTTTGGGTAATGGTTGCGGAAAACGGTCTTGATTGTGCGAACCTTCTGGATTTGGTGCTTGAACTAACGTATCAGTGGCAAGCTTTTGGGTTCTAACATTGCTCGCACGGTCTATTCTCAACTGGTGCAAACGATTTCGTAGTTGATTAGACTTACTTGACTCGTTCGTGCTTGATGGTATCGCAGTCTCAAAAACCTCTGATACCTCACCTTTTGGATTTGGTACTCGAACTAAGGTATCTAAAGCTTGCTTTTGGGTTCTAATATTACTCGCACGGTCTATTTTGAATTGGTGCAAACGATTTCGTAATTCATTAGACTTGCTTGACTCGTTCGATTTGCTCTCGGCGATCGCAGTCTCAAAAATCTCGGCAACCTTTACCTCACCTTCTGGATTTGGTGCTTGAACTAACGTATCAGTAGCAAGCTTTCGGGTTCTAACATTACTTGCACGGTCTATTTTCAACTGGTGCAAACGATTTCGTAATTGATTAGACTTACTTGCCTCGCTCGTGCTTGATGGTATCGCAGCTTCAAAAACCTCAGAAACCTCTACCTCACCTTTAGTATTTGCATTTACACGACCGTTCAACGAGTTAGCAAAACTTGGTGATGCACAACTCACGCACACTAGGCTAAAAGTCGATAATAATATATACCACCATGATTTGAGCCGCAAACACCGCCACATAGTTTATTCTCCTAACTCTGTCTCCAGTAAATCAACGTAAAAAATGGAACATTGTTTCTAACTTACCTCTGAGCCATCATAGGCTTAATTTTTAGGATTGTCTGGCTGCACATATTCATATCTTGTCAAAATAAGTGTATCATTGATTACTTACAAGTTACGGTTTTTATCAAGTCAATTAGGCTAGACGATGAAAATACAAACAATTTAGTTCCATAAAAATACGTTTGACACGTAAGTGCAATACTGATTTACAGTCCGATTTTTTACTTGTAAATTTAGATAAGTTACAGGTGGTAATTCCAACCTGTTTTTAATGAATCCAGCAGGGATGATTTTTGGTGCTAACGCTAGTTTGAATGTACCAGCCGACTTTACAGCCACTACAGCTAACAGTATCGGTTTTGGTGCAAACCAGTTTAACGCCATCGGTAGCAATAACTATGCCAACTTAGTCGGAACTCCCAACACCTTTGCTTTTACTTCACTCCAACCGGGAAGCATTGTTAATCTTGGTAATTTAGCAGTTAATAACGGACATTTAAATATATTAGGCGGTACAGTCCTCAGCACAGGCAGCTTAACCGCACCAGCAGGTAACATCACCGTTGCATCAGTCCCAGGTGAAAACCTAGTCAAAATTTCTCAACCGGGACATATACTTAGCCTAGAAATTATTCCCCCGTCCCCTTCCTCATCGTCTGTTCCATCCGTTACCCAGCTACTCACTGGTGGAAATCTTCGTAATGCCAATGGGTTTACAACCAGTAACGGAATAGTAAAACTAACAGGTTCAGACATCCCGGTAAATAATGGGGATGTAGTCGCAAAAAATGTCAGCGCAGGTACAGCAACTCTGTCAGCAGCAAATAACTTGACATTACCAGAAAGCAACCTGCAAACCACTGGTAATTTAAACCTATTAGCAAAAGATACGGTGCGGGTACGGGATAGCGTAGCAAATCCCTTTATCGCCAAAGCTGGTGGTAATCTCTACATTCAGGGAAATCAAAGCATCGATATTTTGGTGTTGAACCATCCGCAAACACCGTTTGTTAGTGGTGGTAATTTGAGTTTAGTTAGTAATGGCAATATTTCGGGGGATGCACATTTTTATAGTGGGGGACAGTTTGCAATTAAGAATTTATCAGGTGGTACGGGTAATTTTGTCAGTTTGTATGACCCTATTATCAAAGCTAATAACGATGTCGAATTTGGTAACTATACAGGTGCAGCGCTGAAAGTTGAAGCAACGGGGAGCATTAAGGGTGGAGATATCACGATTAATTCTCCTGATACGAGTGGGAGTATTCTCGCATCCGACCCAGATTTTACGACTTTGACAACAAGTCGGGCTTTAATTTTACGTGCGGGTTTGCCTTCGGTTACTCCTGAGAATTTTCCTTCATCTCAAGGTTTTCCAGCTACTAACTTCCAAACATCAGTTAGTTCTTTGGGGTTTGTAACTCTTAAAGCTTTGAGCGATATTATTGCAGGCTCCATAGACTCTAATTCTACTAATGGAACAGGTGGAGCGATCGCACTCACAACGAACAGTAGCATTACTTCTGGAAATTTAACCACAAAGGGCAACGACATCAACTTAAATGGTAACGTTATCCTTAATAGTGATGTCACCTTTGATACTGGTAGCAATAGTTCCGGAAATATTAACTTTACTAGCACAATTGATGGAGCTAACAATTTAACCCTGACTGCGGGGACAGGCAATATTAATAGCAGCATTATTGGTGGGAAAACTCCACTCACTAGTCTCAACATCACCAGTGCTGCCAACACAACCGTTACTGGTGACATTAGCACAAATGGTAATATCAGTATCAGCAGTCCACTCACTCTCAACAATGATGTCACTTTCAATGCAGGCACAGGTAACGCGATCGCGCTAAATGGTACGGTTAATGGTACCCATAACTTAAAACTGACAACTTCTCCTGGGGTGGGTGATGTTTTCCTCAACGGTGCTGTTGGTAATACACAACCTTTAACCAGCCTCATCATTGAGTCAGGAGATGTGCAACTTTTTGATAATATCACTACTGCCAATGGTGATATAAACATTATTGGTGGTATTAATTTAAATGGTAATACTACCTTCAACGCTGGCACAGCCAAGATAGTTTTTCCCGGTCAGCTGACTGCTGGTAGTAATAATTTGACATTAATAGCAGATGAGATTAATCCAGATTCATCATTACTCGGAAATCGCATCGTTGGCACAGGTAATTTGGTACTTCAACCCTTCACACCCAGCCAAAATATTGTCCTTGGTGGCTCTATTGATACTGGTACAAGTACTTTAGACCTGACTACCACAGACTTAGCTACCTTAGCAGATGGCTTTAATTCTATTACTATTGGTGGTAATGATAGCAGTGGTGCTATTTTTATTAACCCTGTTACATTCCAAGACCCTGTGACAATTCAATCTACTAGGGGTGCTGGTTCAATTACTGCAAGAGCAATTACAGGTATAGATAATGCCTCAATTAACCTACTAGCAAATCAGAATATCTCTACTGACAGCGTGACTACAGATGGTAGAGATATTAATCTGACAAGTACAAGTGGGGCAATTACTTCAACAGGCACTTTCGATTCTTCTTCTAGTAGTGGCAGTGCAGGTAATATTAATCTGCAAGCAAATAGTAATATTGCAGTTCCGACAATAGATTCCATCTTAGCTAGGGGAGGTAACGGTAACGGTGGTAACGTTACCCTCAACACCAATGGTGATATTACAACAGGTAACGTCATTGCATGGGGTAAATTGCTAGGAGGTAACATTAACTTCAGCAGTAGCAACGGTGGAATTACTTCTGGTTACTTGGTTGGTGGTGCTGATGTTACGGATGGTAGTACGACGCTGTTTACAACCGATAAGGGTGGCAGCATTACGCTGAATGCGAGAAACAACATTTCTGTCAGTCCCTTTATTGGCTCAAACGGAGTTGCAAGTGGTGGTAATGTTAACCTTAGCAGTACTAATGGAGCTATTTCGACAGGCTCAGTCTTCGTAAGTGCGACCAATGGAAACGGAGGTGAAATCGTTCTAACTGCTCCTGGTGGTATTACTCCTAGTGGTAACTTGATTATATCTTAACGTCGGTAACTGGTACTGGCAAGCTTCAACTTCAACCCTTCACCCCCAGTCAAAATATTACCCTTGGTGGTACTAGCGATAGTGGTACTGGAACATTAGACCTGACTACAACTGACTTAGCTGCCTTCCAAAATGGCTTCAGTTCCATCACCATTGGGCGTAATAATGGTAGTGGTGCGATCGCAATCAACCCTGTTACATTCAACGACCCAATAACAATTACTTCTCCCAGTGGGAATATTGCTGTTAACGGCGCAATTACTGCTACAGACAACGCCTCAGTTACTCTCAATGCTCCCACAACAATCAACGCAGGCATCACCACTAACAACCAAGCAATTAACTTCCTCAATCAAGTCTTACTAGGCAATGGTGCTAATGTCCCTATTAACGCTGGCAATGCCAGCATCAGCTTCGGTAACACAATAGATGGAGATGGTAATTTGAGTCTTGCTGCTGGTACGAGTAATATTAACTTTGGTGGGGCTTTAGGCAGTACAACTCCTCTCGCTAGCCTGAATATTAATGCCGGAAGTACAACCGTCCCAAGCAACATCACTACTACTGGCAATATCAACTTTAACAGTCCACTTACTCTCACTGGTTTTGGTACTCAAACATTAAAAGCTGGTGGTGGAATTACAGCAAGTAGCATAAATGCGGCAAATAGCTCTATCAATCTACTCGCAAATGGGAACATTAGCGTTCAGGGAATAGGCACTAATAGTAATATTGAAGTTACTAGCAATAATGGTAGTATCAAAACAACAGGTTCCGTAAGTTCCTATTCAGGAAACAGCAGTGGTAATATTACCTTCAAAGCAGCAGGAGATATTAATTTAACAGATGGTTTTGACACTGGTGAAAGATTAAGTGGAGTTTCACAAGCAGGGAATATTTCTGTAACTAGTGGTGGCAAAATCTCAACAGGTGATATTAACGCTGAAGGTAGTACAAAAAGCGGTAATATTGCCCTTACTGCCGTTGGAGACATTAACACAGGTAGCGATACTATTAATGCTGCTAGCGAAAGCGGTCAAGGCGGGAATATTTCTCTAATTAGTACTAATGGTAGTATTTCAAATGGAGCTGGTATATCGACCTCCAGCGATTTAGGCTTTAATGATGCAGGTAAGGTGACTTTACGCGCTTCTGGGAATATTTCCCTTGCTGGAGTCTATGCTGGTGGAAAAAATGGCGCAGAAATCGAGATTTCTAGCAGTAATGGCGGTATCAATACTATTTCTAGAATGACATGCGGCTCGTTTAGCTCGTGCGACATCGGTTCATCTGGTATTAATGGTGGCAAAATCACTCTTAATGCTCCAGGTAACATTACCACCGGTGCAATATCCTCCCGTGGTACTCAAACTGGTGGAGATATTTCCCTTGTTAGCGGTGGCAAAATTGATAGCAGTGCAATCTTTAATGGAGCTACTTCTGTTGGTGGGATTGATGCTTCCGGGGGTACGAAAGGTGGTAATGTTAGCCTCAATAGTGCCGATAATATTAGAATTTTTAATCTCAATGCTCAAGGTGGAAGAAACGGTATTGGCGGTAATGTAAATATTGCTACGAACCAATTATTTCAAGCTACCAGTACATTTAAAGACCGGAATAACACAACCGCTAGCATTTCCACAGTTGGCGGTATCGCTAGCGGCGCTGTTACCATTCGTCATGGCGGAAATGCCAATACAGCTTTCATCGTCGGCAACGCTGCTACTAATGGTACGGCAGGAGCAGTAACTACAGCCTCGAATAACACCATCGCTCCCACCCGGCTCTTACCTAGTAATTACACGCAACGTAATATTCAAATTCTTACTCAAGCTCCATCAGCTCCTAATCCAGAACAGGAAGCGCAGGCTACAATCAGCAGCCTACCAGCAACTGCAACATCCGCTACCAACACTGTAATAGATACCGCATTTGAAGAAATAGATGAACGTGTCACGCGCCAGTTTGACCAATATTTAGTGCAACCGAGTCAAACTTCGATTAAAACTCTAGCTGATGCACGCACCGCTTTAAGTCAAATTCAAGTCAAAACAGGCATTAAGGCAGGAATTGTCTACGTGATGTTTGCTCCCCAAGCTGGAGAAATAAATTCAAAAGACAACGAAACCCTCGATTTAGTCATAGTCACAGCCGAAGGCAACCCAATTCGCAAGCAAATTAAAGGTGCTACTAGAGCTAAAGTTCTCAAAACGGCTCAGAAATTTTACGGTGAAATATCAAATCCAGTCAAAGCCAGCACCACTAGCTATTTAGCATCAGCGCAGCAACTTTATCAATGGCTGATTGCACCTCAAGAGGCAGAACTACAAAAACAAGGTATCCAAAACCTTTCTTTCATTATGGATGCAGGTTTGCGTACTATTCCCATTGCAGCCCTTCATGATGGCAAACAATTCCTGATTGAAAAATATAGCTTAGGAATGCTACCAAGTCTCAGTCTCACGGATATTAGCTATTCTGGTGTAAAGCGATCGCAAGTTTTAGCGATGGGTGCAAGCGAATTTACCAAAGACCAAAATCAACAACCTTTATTAGCCGTACCCTTAGAAGTTTCCACGATTTCCGGAAAACTGTGGCAAGGTAAGTCTCTGCTAAATAAAGACTTTACCTTAGAAAATATGAAGCGACAACGGGCTGCAAATCCTTTTGATATTATTCACCTCGCAACCCACGTAGACTTTGAATCGGGGAATGACAAAAATTCTTACATCCAGCTATATGACAGCAAACTGCGTTTAAACGAAGTTCGTCAATTGGGATGGAACAAACCACCAGTCGAGTTACTCGTACTGAGTGCGTGTAAATCAGCCTTTGGCGATGAACAAGCCGAATTGGGGTTTGCTGGCTTGGCTTTGAAGACGGGGGTGAAGTCAGTAGTCGCCAGTTTGTGGTATGTTTCAGACGCAGGAACCTTGGGATTAATGACAGAATTTTACAGCGAATTAAAGACAGCCCCAATAAAAGCCGAAGCTCTACGACAAGCACAATTAGCGATGATACAGGGCAAGGTGCGGATCGAAGGCAATCAAATAGTCGCTGTTAACAACAACGTACAGCTATCACCTGAATTAGCCACATATTTACAGCAAAACGTCATAGGCAATCTTTCCCATCCATTTTACTGGGCAGCTTTCTCAATGATTGGCAGTCCTTGGTAATGCTTGTTCAAGGGGCAATAGAAGACTAGGAGGATAAGGAAAACGAGGAGGACGAGGAGGACAAAGAATTTACTATTCTCGTCTTCCGTCTCCCGTCTTCCGTCTTCCCTATTCCCTACTCCCTTATTCCCCAAAGTAGGAGCCACGCGCATCAACGGGTGCAAAAATCAAAATACAGTAACCCAAAGTAGATTCAGTTCAGCGAGAACAAAATTTATAGCTGTTAGTAATTACTATCAATTATAGATTCATGCCTCCAAACGCAAAACCTTGCAGTCACAGTATGTCAGATATGCGATCGCACCCAAAAAACCAAATACCAATCGAAAGCTAAAGAAAATATAAATTAGATTTTTTATCAAAAAAAAGTGATATATTGAATACATAAGCAAAGTTTATAAGTCTTAAAAGCCTATTATTTATAAGAAAATCCAAACTTTATAAATATCAGTCCGACTTTTAATAAAGATGCAGAGAGTATTTTATCCTATTTCGAGTACATGAATTTATCTTAACGAAACTTCAAAATCCGCTTCAAACCCTTACTAAACTTAATTTACATGCGAGTACAACAATACTTATCCCCACCACCATAAATACTCGCACCCGGACTCAAAAATACAAGTACCCCTGCCCGAAAAAAATATTTTAAATTCGCTTAATCTTTTCTATATCTGAAGAAGAGACTTTGAGTACAAAGCTTAATAAGTTCAATAAATCTTATCCACACAGCACCAACTGCCCTCAACCGGACGACTGATATAAAACTTATATCGCCAATCACCAAGAGCGCCACCAAGCAATCAAACTTAATATATATTGATTGCACAACGACGCTTTAAGTGAGTGGAGGGATGAGATAGCACCATGCCCCTGTGGATACGAAGTCGCGGCTGAACGCACATAAAATTCACCGGACATTGATTGCGACGAAACCCGTCTTAATCATTGTCCCGACCAGCATCAAAGAGCGTTGGCACACACATGCTTGAATGATAGCGGTAAATATTGCCTGCCCTACGCTTACCCATTGGGTCAGCCACAACAGGACAATGTGGGTATCAGACGCGACTTCCTTTTTTTCTTTGAATAGCACGGTAGCTAGAACATCTCCCACAGTGGCAGCCAGTCCACCGACCCTTTGCGAAACTCAATGACACCACAATCTTCAGGATTAACCAATCCCTCGATTACGGAAATCACACCTACCGAAGCAAAATCAGGTGGTTGCGGATGCACCGGCAGCGCCACCGTGGAAATGGAAGAAAGCATCATAGCGCGAATAGCCAAGCATCCCTGCTATAGCGAAGAAGCGCATCACCATTATGCACGTATGCACGTCGCCGTAGCCCCTGCGTGCAATATTCAATGCAATTACTGCAACAGGAAATATGATTGCGCTAACGAAAGCCGTCCTGGTGTAGTTAGCGAACTTCTCACTCCCGAAGAAGCAGCACATAAAGTGTTGGTAGTTGCCAGCAAAATTCCCCAAATGACTGTATTGGGAATAGCTGGACCTGGCGACCCACTCGCTAACCCCGAAAAAACCTTCCGTACCTTTGAGTTGATACAGGACAAAGCACCCGATATCAAACTTTGTTTATCAACAAACGGTTTGATGCTGACCGAACATATTGATAGAATCAAACAACTCAATATTGACCACGTTACCATCACCCTCAACACCACAGAACCCGAAATCGGCGCTCAAATTTATTCTTGGGTTCACTACAAGCGCAAGCGTTATAGAGGTGTTGAAGGAGCAAAAATTCTGCTCGAAAAGCAGATGGAAGGCTTGCAAGCACTTAGAGAAGCCGATATTCTTTGCAAAGTTAACTCGGTAATGATTCCCGGAATTAACGATGCAAACCTTGTCGAAGTCAACAAAATGATTCGTTCGCAAGGTGCATTCCTTCACAACATCATGCCATTGATTTCCGCACCCGAACATGGAACTCACTTTGGTTTAACTGGACAACGCGGACCAAAACCCGTTGAACTCAAATCAGTACAAGACCAATGCGCGGGTAACATGAAAATGATGCGCCACTGTCGTCAATGTCGTGCAGATGCGGTAGGATTACTAGGAGAAGACAGAAGCCAAGAATTCACCAAAGATAAGTTCATGGAAATGGCTCCTGAATACGACCTTACTACTCGTCAAGACGTTCAAGAAGGAATCGAGAAATTTAGAGCCGAACTCAAAGCAGCTAAAGCAGAAATTCAACCTACAACCACAATTGTCAACAATCCCAAAATCCTCGTTGCAGTTGCAACCAAGGGTGGTGGTGTAATTAATCAACACTTCGGTCATGCTAAAGAATTCCAAGTATACGAAGTCGATGGCAGCGAAGTTAAATATGTGGGCCATCGCAAAGTAGACCACTTCTGTCAAGAAGGATACGGCGAAAAAGCCACAATGGACAATATCATCGAAGCAATATCCGATTGCCAAGCTGTGTTAGTTTCCAAAGTTGGGGATTCACCCAAAGAAAAACTGCAAAATGCAGGCATTCAAGCAGTCGAAACCTACGAGATGATTGAGAAGGCTGCTTTAGAATATTACCAAGAATGGTTGGAAAATAATAAACAGTTAGTAGTTGTTAGTTAGTAGTTAGTAGTCCGTATTCCGTTCATGGTTAACTGTTGGTGCTTGCTTTTGAGCAATTACCAACACTCAGCCACTAACATTTATTAATCGACTAATAACTAACAAACTCAATACTACGAAGGATAAGGTAAAGGAGTCCGGGGAAAAGCAATAGAAAGGCTTATAAAATAACGTTTTTTGCCCTTTACCCTTTACCTTTACTCCTTAACCAATAAAGATCGATTTCAACAGGCGGGTTAACAAGAATTTTTCTGATAAATCTAGATATTGGTAAACCCGTCTTTACTCTCCTCAATTATCAAATGTCAATTCTTGCTATTCAATACTCAATTACCCAAGAAAGCGAGGAGTACTACCATGTCTTACAAGATTACCAGCAAATGTATTTCCTGCGACTTATGTCTCCCTGTTTGTCCCACTGGTGCAATTACAATTATTAATGGCGAACGGACGATAGACTCAAACCTGTGTAATGGTTGTACCGACACTATCTATACTGTTCCCCAATGTGTTGCCGGATGTCCCACCTGTGATGGTTGCGTCAAAGTACACACCGATTATTGGGAATCTTGGTTTGATACTTACAACAAATGCATAGCGAAATTGAATAATCAAGATAATTATTGGCAACGTTGGTTTAATAACTATTCTCAAAAGTATTCAGAACAATTAGATAAAAAACGTTCCTTAATTAGTTAGAAGTTAGGAGTTAAGAGTTAGGAGTTAGGAGTTAGGATTTAAGAGTTAGAAGGGGCGGGTTTATAAAGAACAGAGTTAAGAATTAATTTTATCGCTTCTCTTCCTCTTTCTTTGCGTCCTTTGTGTCCTTTGTGGTTCAATCATCTTCCCCTCATAACTAATGACACAGACCACTAGTAACGACTAACCAATAACTAATAACTAATAACTAATAACCAATAACCAATAACCAATAATATTAAAATTGACGACAATGAAGAAAAATTGTATTTACTTAGATAATAACGCTACTACCAAAGTAGAACCCGAAGTTGTTGAGGCGATGTTGCCATACTTCAGCGAATATTACGGCAACCCCTCCAGTATGCATACCTTCGGCGGGCAAGTTGGCAAAGCAATTAATAAAGCCCGCGCCCAAGTGGCAGCCTTAATCGGTGCTGCTGACGAATCCGAAATCATCTTCACAAGTGGCGGTACCGAAGGCGACAACGCTGCAATTCGCGCCGCAACACTTGCCCAACCCGACAAGCGTCACATTATTACCACTCAGGTAGAACATCCGGCAGTACTAGCGCAGTGCAAGCAGTTAGAAACCAGAGGTTACACAGTAACTTATTTGTCAGTCAATCGTCAGGGACAATTAGACTTAGACGAACTAGAAGCCGCGCTCACAGGTAATACCGTTCTTGTTTCGATTATGTATGCAAATAACGAAACTGGCGTTATTTTCCCCATCGAACAAATCGGTTTACGTGTCAAAGATAGCGGTGCATTATTCCACGTCGATGCAGTTCAAGCAGTGGGGAAAATTCCCCTCAACATGAAAACCAGCACCGTTGACATGTTAACTATGTCCGGTCATAAAATTCATGCTCCCAAAGGCGTTGGTGCATTGTATGTTAGACGTGGTGTCCGTTTCCGTCCCATGTTAATTGGTGGAGGACAAGAGCGCGGCAGACGTTCTGGTACGCAGAATGTACCGGGAATTATCGCTTTGGGAAAAGCCGCAGAATTGGAATTAATGCACCTCGAAGAAGCTACCTTACGCGAGCGAAAATTACGCGACAGGCTCGAACAAACTCTTATCGCTCAGATTCCCGACTGCGAGATTAACGGATACGGTTCCGAACGCTTGCCCAACACCACAAATATTGGTTTCAAATACATCGAAGGTGAAGCAATTCTGCTCGGTTTAAACCAACACGGTATTTGTGCTTCTTCGGGTTCAGCTTGCAGTTCGGGTTCCCTCGAACCATCGCATATTCTCCGTGCAATGGGATTGCCATATACTACCTTACACGGCTCGATTCGCTTCAGTTTATGTCGTTACACAACCGAAGAAGAGATTGACGCAGTTATCGCCGTAATGCCCAGTATCATTAACCGTCTGCGTGCCATGTCTCCATTTACCGACGACTCTTCAGCTTGGTTGCAAGAACACGAACAAACTTTATTGGGAGTTAAGAGTTAGGAGTTAAGAGTTAAGAGTTAGGAGTTAAGAGTTAAGAGTTAAGAGTTAAGAATTCAAAGCTTCCGCTTTTTAACTTATTACCGAAAAATTACTCCTCACTCCCACTCCTCACTCCTCACTCCCCACTCCCCACTCCTCACTCCTCACTCCTCACTCCTCACTCCTAACTTTAGTAAACATATGTGGGAATACACCGATAAAGTACTAGATTTGTTCTATAACCCTAAAAATCAGGGCGTTTTAGAAGATAAAGGCGAAACAGGAATTAAAATTTCGACGGGGGAAATAGGTTCAATTGCTTGTGGCGATGCCTTGAGATTGCACCTTAAAATAGATATAGAAAGCGATAAAATTCTCGACGCACGATTTCAAACATTTGGTTGCACCAGCGCGATCGCATCATCGGAAGCTCTGGTAGAATTAGTAAAGGGATTAACTCTCGACGAAGCGCTTAAAGTCACTAATAAAGAAATTGCCGATTTCTTGGGCGGTTTACCCGAAGCTAAAATGCACTGCTCGGTCATGGGACAAGAAGCCCTCGAAGCAGCCATATTCAACTATCGCGGTATCGAACGCGATGTCCATGAAGAAGATGACGAAGGCGCTTTAGTTTGTACATGCTTCGGTATAACAGAAAACAAAATTCGTCGCGTCATTTTAGAGAATAAATTAACTAGTGCTGAAGATGTAACAAATTACGTCAAAGCAGGTGGCGGATGCGGTTCCTGTCTGACCACAATCGATGATATACTTCAATCAATAGAACTCGAAGCGATTAAAGCCGTAGCAACAGTTAATGCTACTAGCTCAGTCAATAACGCAGGTGAATCAGCACCTCGTCCCCTCACCAACGTTCAAAAAATTGCACTAATTCAAAAAGTCCTCGATGAAGAAGTTCGTCCCGTCCTCATCGCCGATGGCGGAGATGTCGAACTGTACGACGTAGACGGCGATATAGTTAAAGTCTTACTCCAAGGTGCTTGCGGTTCATGTTCCAGCAGCACCGCCACATTAAAGATAGCGATAGAGGCTAGGTTGCGCGATCGCATTAGCCCCAACATAGTAGTTGAATCCGTAGGCTCATTAGTCAAAAGTTAGGAGTTGTGAGTTAAGAGTTAAGAGTTAATAACTTTTGACTCCTAACTCCTCACTCCTAACTCCTCACTCTTAACTCCCAAAAAATATGTTAGACACCTCAAACATCTTAGCGGTTGAACGTCCGCCACCTACTTCAGGCGACGTTCACCCAGCGGTAACACCATTCATTACCGCACTTGTAACCGAAAAACCCACAGACCAACCAATTGCAGGAGAGAATCATGGCTGTTGACGAAAAAATTAGACAGATAGCATTTTACGGTAAAGGTGGTATTGGTAAGTCCACCACATCTCAGAACACTCTTGCAGCAATGGCTGAGATGGGTCAACGGATTCTCATCGTTGGTTGCGATCCAAAAGCCGATTCCACACGCCTAATGTTGCACTCGAAAGCACAAACTACCGTATTGTCTTTAGCTGCTGAACGCGGTGCGGTAGAAGACCTCGAACTCGAAGAAGTAATGTTGACCGGTTTCCGTGGCGTTCGTTGCGTGGAATCAGGTGGTCCAGAACCCGGTGTAGGTTGTGCAGGTCGCGGTATTATCACCGCTATTAACTTCTTGGAAGAAAACGGTGCTTACCAAGATGTTGACTTCGTTTCTTACGACGTATTAGGTGACGTTGTATGTGGCGGTTTCGCTATGCCTATTCGTGAAGGTAAAGTTCAGAAATTCTAGAATATTGGCGCTAATTAGCTTTAATTCACTTATATTTATATACGCCTTATTTTTGCCTTAATTTATATATAATTTTTATCTAAATACTCTATTTTTAAAATAATTATTATCCAAAATATGACTTATTTATGCCTTAATTTCATCAGCGATAATCATCTGAGTAAAAGTTATGTTCTTTTCTGAACATTTGAATTTTCCAAAATATATAATATCGCAAGAAGATAATTAAACCAATTCGCAATTTGCAATTCGCTGTCCCCCGCTCATGGGGAAGAAGCGATCTTCTTGCAATTACGTTTTGGACAACGGATGATTCATGCTGCCGTCTTGGGAATTAAAATAAAGTCCAATAATACTATTAGATGGATTTTAGCCCGACACAAAACGTGCTGCCGTTCTTAGGCGCTTGGGTATTAAACCCCCAAGCTTAGTTAAAATAATATTTTTTGTAACTAATAGCACACAAAAATAATAAATCATTAAAAATAAATTATTCAACAGAACGCAATATTCTGTAAGGATACCTCCTCTACAGGAATAAAGCCTGCTGACGCAGGCTAATTTAGCCCACTGATATGGGCTTTATTCGTATAATCACATCACAGGCTTTATCCTAATAGTTTCATAAAATGTGGGCAAATATTACCTAACCTGATTCAACTTCAATTGCTGATTTTCAAGTTTCAATAATTCAATCTCAAATTTCAACCTCTGATTTTCTTCCCTTAACTCATCAAATTCAGATTTTCTATTCACAGCCTCATTTATTGCTCTTTTACGATTATCACGACCAAACCAACGTTGATAAGTTTGAGTATGAACTTGGACGCTATGCCCCAAATTATCTGCTGCTGCCTTAATTGGTACACCTAGTAAATGCGCTCTAATCGCCCATGCATGGCGTAAATCATATGGTTGAAAATCAATACCGACATGCCTAAACCAAAAGTCATTACTGTGTCTACTTGATGATATTTGAGTATTTGTAGTTTTGCCCTCTGCTTTTTCTTGCAGCATTTTTAAATATTTAGGATTTTTTAAATCGAATAATTCAACCCATTCGATATTTAAAGCAAAAGCTTCTCTCTCACCAGTTTTGCAATCTTTGTTTACTTTCCAAGTGGTATCGATATTTTCTGGAGAAAGCCACCAATAAATGTCTGGACTAACAAAAATTTCACGAGGTCTTAATCCAAACGTTGCCAGCATTCCATAAACCCATCGCCAAAGTTGCCAATTTTCGGAATCATGGCGATTCGTCATTTTGCGAGGACGGTTTTGAGAATATGCCTCATATTTATAAAAATTTTCAATGATTTTTTCATCACTGGGAATATTTCTAACCTTTCGATTCTCTTCTTTCCTAATTAACTTATTTAAATCTGGTATCTCAATCTCAAAAACCTTATGAAAATCTCTAACTACCTTAATTAAATGGTTGCATGTTGTATCGCTTTCCACACTCTCGATGATTTTCTGAATATTATATGCATTTGTATCTATATGCACATTCAAATATCTATTTGCAAGATACTTGTAATGTTTAAAGGTTGATTCACTTCTGATTGTCAATTTTCTATACTTGAAAAAGTTTTCAATATATAGCGAATAATAAAAATCAAGCGTTTTTATATCATCTTTCTTTTTACCTAAATACTTCTCATTCCATTCAAACTGTTTCCTCGCAATCAACCGACCTAATTCGTGTACTTCTTCTTCTGCTGTTTTTAATCCATCTAAATTAACAGGAATATTTAATGATATAACCTGCTGATGCGATTCAAGCCTATCGCTATTTGGTTTAGGGGGCAATGTCGCTTGTAACTGAATAGTATTTCCCTTTAACTTTAATCCGACTTTGCAGTTACTTGCCTTTAGCCTAGCTTTTACTTCGATTAATTGTTCTTCAAATTTCTGTTGTAAATGTGCTTCAGTTGCTTTAGCTTGTTTCATCCGTCCCAGGTAACTCCCATCTGTACTGCGTGGAGGTTCAAAGTCGTCGAATCTATCATCGACTTGTGGTAAATCGCTGGAACCCTGGTTTATGATTTGGCTATTCATGCCTTAAATATGCCTTAAAATTATGGACTAAATTTAAGGTACAAAAAGTTAGCGACAAACACAAGCTACTTTGAGTTAGTTCGCACTTCACTTTTCATATCAGTTCGTTAAGTCATAACGTGAAGGTAAAGCTCAAGAAATCTACATCGTTACCTCCGGTGAAATGATGGCGATGTACGCTGCTAACAACATCGCTCGCGGTGTTTTGAAGTATGCTCACACAGGTGGCGTGCGTTTGGGTGGTTTGATTTGTAACAGCCGTAAAGTTGACCGGGAAGTCGAACTGATCGAAACCCTGGCAAAACGCTTGAATACCCAAATGATCCACTTCGTACCCCGCGACAACATCGTTCAACACGCTGAATTGCGTCGGATGACTGTTAACGAGTACGCACCTGATAGCGACCAGGGTAATGAGTACCGCACCTTGGCTAAGAAAATCATCAACAACAAAAATCTCACCATTCCTAATCGTTATTGGATAAAATATAGTTGGGAGTGAGCTTTTAGTCCTGCTGCCAAAATTCGTTACGCTTCAAGGGAATTGAGGTTTTGCAGACCAACAGAAACCATGCGATCTGCGCTTCGCTATCGCAAGTTTTTCAGCCACTTAGACAAATTTTTATCCCAAATTTACTCAAACCATCAATTAGTCAAATTGTCAATAGTTCATATAGCAGCTAATGTTTGCTCCCGATGTTACTGTTAGGGGTGAGATCGTTATTAAAAAATAAGGGCTTATCTTTTAATAACGGTGGTTGTTAGTAAAAGTTAGTTTATTTTTAGGTACAGAAAATATGGAACGTGGTGTCCAGCGAGACTATATACCTAGCACGACTATGCCAGAAACGTTTTTGGCATTTGTGCAGGGCAAACGCATCTTAAAATTAAGCAGGATGCAGCGTAGCTGCATCCGCGCCATTCGAGCGATACGCATGATTGCGTTAAGCTTCGCTTATCGCAAAAAAGGTACTTGAGATAAATAATGAATCTAAGCTCATTGTTTAGTATAAAATAAAACATATGTATAACTTTTAGGTAGCATGATATGGAGATATAATCATCTCAAAAAATATAAGCAAATGTATAATCATATTCTATTTCTTACAAAGTTAATTCTAAAACTTGGCTAAGATAACTATCATCCATAGCAGCTAAAAACTGTTTATTCTTAATTCCAAGCTTTTTAGTTTTTTCTTTACCTAAGAGGTTGAGTGCAATATGACGTTCGCGTAGCGTGTCGAAGACAAGAACAGCAAAGTTTTGAGGCGCGTTATCTTTTCTAATCCGAGAATCATCTTCACCCAAGCCTACATCTAATACCCAGTGTAATGAATTTTCGCGCCCCCCAATGACTACGAACTGATTCTCCAAATTTTTTTGCATTACTACCTAAACTACTAATATAATAACGAGTTTCAACAGTTGTTTTTCCATTTTCAGTTCTGACCGATTCAACCATTCCTACGCTTTTTAATTTTTCCCATTTGTTATCCGGATCAATTGGATTAGAAATATCAGTTAACATTAAATAATTGCGTATTTCTTTACGTCCATGACCAGACTCAGAAGTGCTATATTCACTTGCCTTAAAACCCTCAAACCGCTTTGATATCGCTTCTTTAAACAGTAATTCTACATTTTCATACAATTTACCGAAGACTCGTCTGAGGGCAGGAGGCACTTATGCTGAAGGAATAAAATACATTTTTTGCCCTCTGCCACAGGGTAATCGCGCCCCAGAACATAACGCTTCGCTCAGGACGCTACGCGATTTATTTATGAAAAAAAATAAAAAGATTTTTTTTCGAGATACGTAGTACGAGAAAAAAAGGCGTCCTTGTTGGAAACCCCTAAATTTATTTATGGGGTTTCCCTTCTGCCCTCTGACGAATTCCTTCTGCCTTCTCATATTGATTTTTTTTTAGTGCAATTACATAATCCCCCTATTTTTGAGATATGAGGCTTACTATGCTTTTTTGGCATCCCATTGCATCAATTGTAATAATACAACCCCTAATATCTAATACTTTTATTAGCTCTGGGATTGCTGTAATTTCATTTGATTTACTATCTACTTTTGTTTGACCAAGAACTAATCTATTACTTGTTGCCCAAGCACTAACCATACTAATTGCACCATGACCGGCTTGTTTGTCATATGAATGTTTTAATTTTTTACCATCAATAGCTATTATTTCACCATCGGTTATTTGTGCAACTGATTTTATCCACGCCAAAAAACATTCTTGAAATTGTTGTGGGTTAAATGAGCGCAAATACCCTTGCAAATGTATCGTGTGACGGAATACCGCTCTTGTAATTCAAGAAACTGTTTAAGCCAACTCTGCTTCGCCTCTCCATATGTTTCTATTGATACCCGTGAATTGGCTCCACAGATGACTGCACAAATTGCAATTGTAATAATGTCGATCAACTTATGCTGCTTTGTCCGTTCAATTCTTGGGTCTTCAACTTCCGCGAAATGGTCTGCGATCGTAAGTTTTGGTTTCAGCTTCATCATCAATCTCAACAAGTCTATACTCAGGGCAGCCTTTATGAGGCTACCACAACAAAGCCATACGACCCGCTTTTTTGCGATCACACGGCGCGGCTGCGGCTACGCCGCAGCCTGCTTAATTTTTAGATGCGTTTGCCCTGTATGTAGTGGTTAGTAGTATGAACCAGAATCTGCAAAAGTCTTAAGCTCTTTCAAATTTAAAAGTTAGAAATTGACCAACAATATAGAATTTTTGTTAGAACCACAAGCAAACGACCCGAAAACGATCGCTAGGAACAGAAAGTTTCAGCCAAATCAATAGTCTCAATAGTAGCGAACCAGTCTACTTATGAACCACGAATACCAACCCCCGCATCAAGAAACAATTCCAGAACTCGTGGCACGTCTTGTAATTGCTTTTGAAAAAAAGCAGGCAGCAAAAAAGGTAGCCACCCAATCAAACCATCGGGTAAACAATCAAGTTAACTTTGATGTCGATACTTGATATTTAATACCCGATCGCCATCTACCTTAATTTCTTTGACGCACTCACCGAGTAACCGTTTCTTATCGGTGGGTGAGTCTATCGAATCCCAAAATTCCGGGTCTGAAAATGCTTGAATAATGCGATCGCTACTTACTGACCATTCTGACTGTACGGAAGAAGAAGCCGATTGTCTTAATAATATTTCGTCTTTGCTGAGTCACCTTTATCCCTCCATACACCAATTACGGTAGATTGGTAGGAATACTGTATTATACACATATTAGTATCGCACATAAAAGGGGTCGCCACCTACCCAAACTTCTACCTTATTTTGAATAAAAGGGCAAAAAGTGATAAATTGCAACGCTTCTCTTTTAATATAGTGCTTCCCAATTGAGTGCAGTACACCCCGCTCGTCCGATCGGACGGGTGGGGTTCTTCTGTATTTGCCCCATTCGAGAAGCACAATATAGTCTTTAAAAAGGACGACTACCAGCAAGACTTACCCGTTTCAGCACTCGTCGCTCGTTTGGAGCAAATGCTTGACGGTAGTGCAAAGTGGCTTGATTATCCCAGTAAACAATATCGCCAACAGACCATTTGTGTTGATAGTAGAATTGGGGTTGATTCAAATGCTGGCGTAACTGTTCAATCAGCGCTGCTCCTTCTTCTGGATCGAAATCGACAATTTCCACCTCAGTCGCAGCATCCAAGTATAAATGTTTTTTACCAGTTTCAGGATGCGATCGCACCAAGGGATGGGGGAACACAGGACTAATTAAGGGAATACTTTTATCTAATCGGTACAGGTTTCTTGGTGCATTCCGGTCTTGCAAAAATGGGTTGTAGGTAATTAATTGCAAATTAGAAATCCGTTCCTTTGTGGCTTCATCTAACGTCTCATAAGCTAAATTTGTATTTAACCAATAAGTATCCCCACCCTCGGAAGGTATTTCCAAAGCGTAAAGGAGCGAACCACTAGAAGGATAGGGAGTCCATTTGTGGTCAGAATGGAAAGTAAGTTCACCAGTGCCAGTATAACCACCATCAACATTAGAGATGGAAATTACTACCGGAGTTTCTCCTGGTTTAGAAGCTAGCACTGGAGTTTCGTCAGGTGGTACAAAAAGTGCGCCAAAGTACAAGGAAAAACTCAAAAATTGTTCGTCAGAAAGCTGTTGATTTTTGAAGATTAAAATGTGGTATTTTCGCAAAGCTTGCTTGAGTTGTAAGATTACCTCTGGTGCAACCGATTGACTTGCATCGAGTCGGGTCACTACTGCTCCCAAAGGTGCATCAAGGGGAGTAATTTGGAAGTTTGTAGCAATGATTGTAGTCATAATATTCTCAGCAATGAAATTATGTGCGATCGTAGCCAGCAAGCATAGAAATTACACATTAAAGTACAAGAAATGAAATTATTATTTCTTATTTCTTCGCTTGTACTTCAGGAGGAATAATTTCAGCATACTGTTCGGGTGTTAAAAATCCATCTTTAACATTTGGTTTTTTAGGTATTTGTCCGAGACTAAACCATTTATCTGCAACCTCTTGTTGCTTGTTTATAGTTTGCTCGGTAATTGGTCGCAGTCCCCACTCATATTTTGCGTGCATTTTCTCCAGCGTGGGCGCATCGAGTTGAGTTACAGGAGCCAGAAGTTCTGCTGCTTGTTTGGGGTTCTTTTCCACCCACTTATCTGCTTTATCTAGTTCCTCAAAAAATACTTTGATTGCCTCGCGGTTACCCTCATAAAACTTACGGTTGGTGGAGATAAAATTGTTAGAATCCCTCAACTGGGCACCGTCTATCAGAACGCGACCGACTTTTTTTTGTTCATTTCTAGTGACGAATGGTTCCCAAATAAACCAAGCATCAACTTTTCCTTGACTAAGTGCCGCATTCGCATCCGCAGGTGCTAGGAAAACTGACCGTACATCGCTCAGTTTTAACCCTTCTTTTTCCAAAGCTTTAACTAATAGATAGTGACCGATAGATGCTTTTTGGAAAGCAACTTTTTTACCCTTCAAATCAGCAACTTTTTGAACAGGTGAATTTGTCGGAATTAACAGCGAGATAGATTTGCCACTCGATGGTAAAGCAGCTAAGTAGACTAAGGGCGCTCCTGCTGCTTGTGAAAAGACTGGGGGTGATTCTGCTGTAGATGCAATATCAAGTCCATTTGCATTTACAGCTTCTAGCTGTTGGGGTCCTGCGGCAAAATCCAGCCACTGTACTTTATAACCTAGAGGCTCCAATCTCTTTTCTAAATCACCCTTCTTTTCTAAAGCAGCAAGACCAGTGAGTTGTTTAGAGCGCACAACACGTATTTGTTTTGCTTGAGTTGTTGTCGAGGTTACAGATGCATTTGATGTTTCGGTACTATTAGGTGAGGCTGCTTGCTCTGAGTTAGTATTGGTCTGCGTGCTACAACCTAGCATCGTTGATAGTATTAGGCTGTAGCCAATAGCAAACAGTATGGAACGACGAGTTGTTCGCTTACCTGCAAAAGATTCCATTTTTTTGTTCAAAAATTGCATAGGTTGTCTGATATCTAATTGTTGATAGTTGCGTGCAAGAAATTAATACTTGCAAATAAGTAAGTCGGCGATAAAAAACCAAACTATGTAAAGAAATGTAATATCTTTGTATTAGGCTCGTAGTAGCGCTCTTTGCGCTCTTAACGGTACTACGAACTAGTTTCGGTATCGACTTGCTTACTTGCTTACTTCTTTTGTCCGATAGTTATTGTCTTTCAAAATCCATATTTTGAAAGCAATATCTTGGAAGTAAATATCTTACAAATCTGAGACTTACTTTTGTATTACAGTCTAAATATTTCCTTGTGAAATATTTTAACCCAAATCATAGCAAAAATCTTATTCATAAATGCAAAAGATGAAAATTGTAGTTCTCTACGAAGCCAAAAAATATTAGCCTTTTTTAGATTATTCTAGCAATTTTATTGATAATTTTAAGTAACTCGTTTTCCTAAAAATCTTATTTTTGTAAATATTTAATTTCTGTATATAATACATTTTATTCATACTTGAAATACACTTAATTGTTTTATTGGCGAAATAATGTATTAAAGCAGATGCTATTTCCTGACGAATATAATTTCTGTGATGTTTTAATTTAAGAAATAGGGTGGTAAATTCCCACCCTGTAAGAGGAGAAAGAAAAAACTTTGCTAGGTAAAACTATAAACTGCTTAATTTTCGCTGCCCTAGAAGCTGTTAGATTAGCTGCTAATAGCCTCAAGTTAGTTATAAATTATAGCTTTACTAAAAGACTACGCCTTTCGCAACTATTCTTGATATTCCCTAACCTGTTAAACTTTATATGTGACTTGTGAGGTTAAGATACAGACCTAAAAAACTGTTAGGTTTCTTGTTAATGTAGGCTAAAAATAGGAAAGGGGCAAGATTTTGTTCCCACCCCAATGATACTACCTATCGCTAAAAGGTTAAATCCCGCTTCCAAGCAACTAAAATTGAAGCGTTGATTACCTCTGTAAACTGTCCTGAAGGTTCAATCTCCAGTAATGCTTCCTTCAAGTCTGCTTCAAATGCTTCGGTATTGTCACCAAAGAAAATTTTGAGAGCAAAGGCTGTTGTATATAAGTAGCCAATGTAACTTGAGATTGTCCAAGGTTGCTCGTATGACACTTCATACAACACTTGGCGAGCAAAAGCTGATTTGGCAATTACTTTTTCATGGGGAGGATCGGGATAATTCCAAACTCCTTCACCACGTTTTCCTGTTCGTCGTTGTTCGCCCAACCACTTTTGAACAACTTTGATAGTAGCTTGTTTCCAAGGATGAGAACCTTCCCAAGGGTTTTCATTGGTGTCGAGAAGCGCTAATCCCCCATCATCGTCAAGTCGTTCATACATGCGCTGAAGCACAAGTTCTCGATCCATCCAATGGAATGCCCTACCAATTGTGACTAGCTTAAACGTTCCTAAGCTTGAGTCAATCAATTCTGCGCCTTGTTCAAGCCAAGTAATATTTTTTATACCTGCTGATGCTTGTTGTTTGGCTTCTTTAAGCATTTCTCGATCGGGATCGACAGCAACCACTTCTTCAAATAGGTTTTGTAGGGAAATTGCAATTAACCCTGGTCCGCAACCTAAATCAAGTAGTCGTCCCCGACCGTTAAGATTAAAAATTTGGGCTAGCTTTTCATATACAGCAGGTGGGTATTTGGTTCTATATTGAGCGTATTGTCCTGCTGCTCCTTCAAAAAGTGTTGGGTCGTAATTAGAAAGTGTTTTTATGCTCATATTTTTTTAAGAAAAGTCGGGCAAGTTAGGAGTTAGGAGTTAGGAGTTAGGAGTTAGGAGTTAGGAGTTAAGAGTTAGGAGTTGTTTTCTTCCTCCACTTCCTCTACTCCCTACTCCTTACTCCCTATTCTCCTATTCCTAGCCCCTTTATGAATATTGAGTGACTACTGGTAGTTGATTGTTGAGTACCCAATCGCCTACACCTCGAAGTTTGTAGTCTACAGGGTCATGAAGAGTAAAAGTACGTAAATCGCGCCAGTAACGGTCAAAGCCATATTTAGTAGCTGTGGCACGGGTTCCTGTAACTTCAAAAATACGATTGGTAATATCTAAACCGACGCGAGTTGCTAGGGCTTTGGCTGCAAAAACTGCGATGGCGGTAGCCACTCCCTGCGGGAGTATCGCAACTTCTCCCCTTTCCTTATGGGTAAGTGCTGTATCTTTTTCCCATGCAATTTGCACTTTCTGAGCGGCTTGGTCTGCCAAACCAATTGCTGCTTGGAGGGATATCCAAAGCTCCCCATAATGATGCAGAATATAGGGGTCTTCAGTAACACTTTCAACCCCGGATGTAACCCAAGGTCTAGTATTCGTTTGAGTATATTCTTTACCCGCTTCAAAAGCACCATTCGCAATTCCCAAGTAAACATAGGTTTTTGTGAGTTGGGCGATGATGCCAAGAAATGTTGAAAACGCATTATCTGGAGGGTTGGGATACCCCAAAATCTCATCTTTGTGAACCAAAACGCTATCAAATGTAAAACTGTTGCTATCAGTGCGACGCTGCCCGATATTGTCCCAATCCTGATTTGAGGTTAAACCTTCTCGCTCTTTAGGAATTACAAACACAAAAGGTAATTCCACACCATCTTGCAAAGCTGAAAAAACTCGCAAATCGGCAACATTTATACCCGTACCAAAGCTTTTCACCCCATTGATGCGGAAATTCTCTCCATCTGGGGAAATTTTCAATCTGGTATCGCGGGTATTGATGGCATTTCCCCAAAACCAGTTATTTCGAGCAGTGTCTTGGTAATATCTTTCTTTCTGGGCTGGCGTTCCCGAAACGTGACCCAAAGCTGTCAAATTCAGATGATTACCATACAACTGACCAATAGAACCGTCAGATTTTGACAGTTCTTGGACAATTTTTAAGGCATCAATCCAAGTTGCTCCAATCCCACCGTATTTTTTGGGAATTACCAAGGGAAGCAAGCCACCAGAGCGCAATTTATTGATTTCTTCCTCTGGGGGTCCAGCTTTGGCATCGCGTTCTACAGCCGATTCGGCAAGTTTTTTTGATAAGAAAGCTGCTATATCAATATAATAATCTTTGGGTTTGGCAATATCTAACACCATAACGAAACTATCCTTGATTATTGTTTGGGCAGTAATTGAATTTTGGATTTATAGATTTTGATAAGAATTCAGAAGTCGGGAGCCAGAATTTAATTGGGTAGAGTAGACAATGTCTACCCTAAGATGTGGAATGGAAACTAAAATTTAGCTAGTGGTTTGTGTCATTAGTTCTAATGGGTTACAAGATTCCGGGTTTCGTAAAGTTACCCGGAATCTGACCCTCACCACTTGTCAAATTAATGTGGTGAAGTATCAGTTGCTAGGTGCGGGATTGAAGCTTAGTTTAAAAAATGATTAGCAGAAAAAGTAGCAACCCTTTAGATATAGACTTCCAGGGTTGCTACCTGGAGAGCAAAGAGGGAAAGTAGAAGATTCCGTGTGGTTGAGTTACACTAAACTGATAAACTGAGCGCTAGTAGGGTGGGCACTGCCGACCATTCATCGAGATGGCAGGCAGTGGCGACCCTACTGTTTATTTCATCTGCTTAAGAAGTTGAAATGTTTCATCGTTCTTAGCTGTCGATGTTCGTTTATTCCCCCAGCCAACATTTTCGCGGTAACTACCCAGTAAACCTGTTTCTGCTAATTCTGTCTCATTAACGTTAGAGCGCACGTCGCTTTCTGGTGCTACATACAAAGCATCAACGGGACAATACAATTCGCACATAAAACAGGTTTGACAGTCACTTTGTCGAGCAATTATTGGAGGTGCATTACTGTCGGCATCAAATACATTTGTCGGGCAAACGTTCACGCAGAGATTACACTGTATACACCGTGACTCGCTTACCAACTCAATCACGCTGGTTCTCCTATTTTCAAGTTTGAATTAAAAACTTTAGATTTTGCGTTACTAAGCGATCGCGCTTTCACCCAAACTCGATCCAAGCCGCCACTAATCAAATGATGTTGCTGGTTCGCATCCTCTTCGGGATAGTCTAAGTGTTTGTGCATACCGCGAGTTTCTCGGCGTTCCAAGGCACTGCTATACATCCATCGCGCTGTAGCTACCATTGCGGCAGCCTCCCGCGCCCGAATCAGTTGGTTTTCTTCTACCGGGCTATTACATATTTCTTCCCAGAGACTCTGTAATATTCCTAGAGAATCAGATAATCCTCGCTCTGTGCGGAAATAATTCCGGTCATAGGGGAAGACTTCGGCTTGTACTGCTTTGATGACTTCATCGGTGGCTAAGTGGGATTGCTCTTTTTTCGGCTTTAATACGGCTTCTCCAACACCTCGAAGGTGGCGTTGATTTCCCTTGTTGCCCAAACTACGAGCATATTCTGCTGCTGCTTCACCAGACCAATAACCACTTGAAATTGCCCAAGCCGCATTGTGACTACCGCCACCAGTAAATCCGCCGCAAATTAATTCTCGCGTTGCGGCATCCCCAGCAGCATAAAGTCCCCGCACAGAGGTAGCGCAAGTCTCATCTACTATCTTAATTCCACCCGTACCGCGTACTGTTCCTTCTAAACGCAGTGTGATGGGAAAGTGTTGAGTAAATGGGTCAATACCAGCACGGTCGAAAGGTAAGAAGAAATTAGGCTGTGCTAAACGCATCGAGCCATGCATATCTGCTGTGGCTTTGTCCAAAATGGCGTAAACCGGCTGATTGTCTAATAATGTTTTAGCGATCGCCGAACGTCCCCGCGAACTTGCCCCCGGAATTGGAGTTTTATCTTCGTAAGTAAAAGTAGCCCAACTATACATCAAACCTTTGGTGACTGAAGAAAAGGCGGGAGAGATGCCGTATGCATTGGAAAATTCCATTCCCGACATCTCGGCACCTGCTTCCGCCGCCATTAGATATCCATCCCCCGTGAGGACGTTGCAGCCTAAGGCTTTGCTCAAGAAAGCACAACCGCCAGTGGCAATAATTACAGAGTGCGATCGCACCGACCATTTATTACCAGTTTGACGGTTGACTCCCCTAGCACCCCCAACTGCCCCATCCTCATCGACCAACAGTTCTAAGGCTGGACTGTGGTCTAAAATTTCCACCCCGAAGCGTTTAATCTGCTTCCGCATCAGCCGCATATATTCCGGACCTTGCAAACTGCGCCGATAGGGCTTGCCATCGTCGTCAGTGGGGAAAGGATAACCCCACTCTGCCAACAGATTTACATTCGCGTATGTTTGCTCCAGAACCCGCTCCATCCAATGACGACTTGCCAAGAATCCACCCAAAGATTCCCGACTTTCCATTGCTGATGAGCGCGCTTCTGCTTCTGGTGGCACATACCAAACACCATTACCCGATGCCGCAGCGCATCCGGTAGTGCCGCAATATCCTTTGTCTACAAGAACAACTGAAGCGCCACTAGATGCAGCACTCCAAGCCGCCCAAGTGCCTGCTGGTCCGCCCCCAATCACTAGCACATCGGCTACTAGGTTAATGTCGAAATCGGCTGTCAAAGTTTTAACCATTAATATTTCTTCTCCCACCGATAAAGTCTTCAGGGTTTTTCTCCCTATCGATGCCGCACGTAATAAAAAACTACTTACTACCGCTTACAAGCATAAATTTTGTATTTATTTCACTCAGGTTGCTTATAGACTAGAGTTTCTACTGTCTAATCTACTATAACTTGATTGATTTACCGTAGTTTTTCATCAAACAAAGTTTTTCACAGTTCGTTGTAAAAAGCAAGTGGTTAAGTAAATAATTTTTGGGCGTTGTCGGGGATCTGACACCTGCGACATGTCAAAACTAATGAAACGCACCACTAGATTTGAAAACATCTACGTATCGCAGTCTATAAATATATTTCTAAAGAAGTACAAAAATATGCCAAAAGTACTTGCATTTAAAATCTAAATGTGGCAGCATCCAATATAATCACTTAAACTACTATAAATCCATCAAGTTACCGTAGTTTGTTTGGAGAAAATAGTAAATAATCTCCGAAAAAAGAACAACAGACTTTGCTCCTGTCAAAGGCATCTACCATTCGATCGGGATTTATGCTGAGTACGAGTGGCGACAATTGCTGCTCAGTATTTGATTTACCTGCTGAGAAGATTTTAGGGTATTAGGAGGCAGGGTAAGTTCTGTTGAAACTGTGAAGGAGTTCTCTTTGCGACGCGAAGAAAGCAGTATTAAGTAAGTAGACAAAATTAAATGTAGGGTGGGACAGTAGAGCCTGCTCCCATCTTGGGGATTACGTTGCTTGCTTTTTCCAAAAGTCCCTAACTAATTACTTAGCTTACAGCAAGGGCAAAAAATAGCCCAGGCGAAGATATGTGCGGGGTTACGAAGAGAGCAAAATACATTTGTGTGAGGAACTTTCAACCGTGCCTAAAATTTTATGGAGTCATTTGCTAGCAATCCCAGCCGTTTTCAGTGGACTCTTAGTCCTATCTTCAGTAGCAAGTGCAGTTGAAGTTCAGAATACAACTGAATCAACAGTGCAAGCACTGGCAGAGGATAAGGGAGACGAGGTAAAAAATACTATTAGTACTCCCCTCTCCCCCTCAGATACTCTCCCTTTCCCCTCCTCCCCTGATTCACTTGTCTTACCTGACTCACTTGACTCACCTGACTCAATAGAGCAAGTCACTTCTGTATCGCAATTATCAGATGTAAAGCCAACTGATTGGGCATTTCAAGCGCTACAGTCTCTGGTAGAACGGTATGGTGTAATTACAGGATTGCCAGACGGTACATTTCAAGGCAACCGTTCCCTAAGTCGCTATGAGTTTGCTGCTGGTTTGAATGCAGCCCTCGCTAAGATTAACGAAGTCATTGTTAATACTGCTGAGAATGGGGCAACAAAGGGCGACTTAGTTACCTTGCAAAAACTGCGAGAAGAATTCGCCGGTGAACTAACAGCTTTGCGGGGAAAATTAGATAACTTAGAGGTACGCGCAGCACAGGTAGAAGCGAATCAGTTCTCAACAACAACTAAACTCGTAGGTGAATTTCAGTTCGTGGTTGGAGGAGTTCTAGCTGGTAATAACGTCGTCACCAAGCGACCTGCGCCCCGCATCATCACACTTGGAGATCGGGTTGTTTTACGGTTAAATACCAGTTTTACTGGTCAAGACCAACTACGGCTAACACTCACAGGTGGAAATATTACATCTTTAGGTGGAGTACCTAATCCTAGAGGAACTGGGAGTGGACTCAGCACTATTAATCCAACCGGTGGAATTTTTGGAACTTTTGACGGCAGAACAGCCGATAATGCCAGTCCTAGTTTTGGACCCAATCAGTTTTATCTCAGTGGAATCCGTTATCGATTTCCACTTACTCCAACTACCCAATTCAACATTTTTGCACAGTCCGATGGAGCTAATGAGATCGGCTTAAGTGGTCCGACAAACCCGTTTGAAGGGTCTGCTTCTAATGGGATTACACGATTTTCACGGCGGAATATGGTCTTTAACTATGGAGATACTGGTCCCGGAATTGCCATACTCCAACAACTTGGCAAACAGTTTCAATTAGGGTTATCGTATAGTGCGCCTAATGGTAGTAATCCCACAGTTAATAATGGTTTATTTACAGGTAGGTATGTAGCCTTTGGACAGTTAACATACTTTTCCCCTAGCAGGAATTTTCGGCTTGGTTTAAGTTACGCTAACACCTATAGCCCAGCGGGTACCTTGGGTCAAGGTGGAACAAACTTTGGTCCAGCTGCTGGGAGTAATCTGGCAAACAGCACTATATCAACTAACCTTCAAAATGCAGTGAATGGCATTGTTGATAAAGGAACAGTGGGAAATCTTTATGGTATCGGGGCACAATATCAATTTAACCCGAGGTTTGTAGTCAATAGTTTCATCGGTTATTCATCACACCGCTATTTGGGGCAGGGAGATGGCGATGTCTGGAACTGGGGAGTAGGACTAACATTTCCCGATTTGGGGAAAGAAGGTAGCTTAGGAGCTCTTTTTGTTGGCGTGGCACCAACACTGACAGGACTCAGTAAAAATGTAGATTTGGGAGCGGGTCGGGGTCAAGCAGACAAAGATACCTCCTTCCACGTTGAGGGATGGTATCAATATCAACTTACTGACCAGATAGCCATTACGCCGGGTTTCATCTGGATTACTGCACCGAACTCTGATGCCAGCAATCCTGACAGCCTAGTTGCTTGGCTACGTACCACCTTCAGGTTTTAACTTAGAAAAGCTATACCTTTAAGTTCTAAGTATTAGCGCAGCGCAAATATTAAAAACACTTTCGCCTACCAGGTTAATCTAATTTATACTACCGTCAGGCATCTCATGAGAATGGCTGATATATCCTCATCTGGTCAGTCTCATCCGTAGCCATCTTTTTTTTATCCCCAAGTTAGTTTTGTAATTTACGTAATTTGATGTAAAATTCCAGTTATAATCTACGGTAACTGTATCGAGATATAGTAGTTTGTTCGCCAACCGTAACAAAACCCCTAGCATTATGCAAGTTCTTTGGTTTATACCCACAACTCGTGATGGACGCTATTTAGGAACAACTACCGGCGGACGTACTATTACTGCTGAGTATTTGCAACAAGTCGCTCAAGCAGTTGACAATCTGGGTTACACAGGTGCATTGTTACCTACTGGACGTTTTTGTGAAGATGCCTGGGTAGCAGCTTCTTCGCTCATATCTGTCACCAAGCGCATGAAGTTTCTGGTTGCCATTCGTCCGGGAATTACGTCACCCGGAGTAGCAGCGAGAATGGCGGCGACATTTGATAGATTATCGAATGGGCGATTGTTGATTAATGTAGTCACGGGTGGCGATCCAGTTGAACTTGCTGGAGACGGTTTGCATCTGAGTCATGACGAGCGCTACGAATTAACCGATGAATTTCTCACAGTTTGGCGAGGTACTTTGAGCGGCGAAAGCGTTGATTTTGAGGGACAGCACTTAACTATTAAAGGTGGTAAAGTTTTGTTTCCGCCAGTGCAAGAACCTTACCCACCGCTGTGGTTTGGAGGTTCATCCGCAGCAGCCAAGCGAGTTGCAGCCAAACATATCGATGTTTATTTAACTTGGGGAGAACCACCAGCTCAAGTAGCCCAAAAAATTGCCGAGGTTCGCAAACTTGCCCAAGAACAAGGCAGAACAGTAAAGTTTGGGATTCGCTTGCATGTAATTGCTCGTCCAACCGAGAGTCAAGCTTGGGATGCTGCCAATGAGTTGATTCAATATGTAGATGAAGACGCGATCGCGCAAGCTCAGAAGAGTCTTGCCACCTCCGACTCCGAAGGACAGCGGCGCATGAGCCAACTGCATGGTAGCAATCGAGAAACCTTGGAAATCAGCCCCAACCTATGGGCGGGAATTGGATTAGTGCGGGGTGGTGCAGGTACTGCTCTTGTGGGAGATGCAGATACTATTGCTGCCAGGATGTTGGAATATCAAGAACTGGGAATAGATACTTTTGTTTTATCGGGATACCCCCATCTCGAAGAAGCCTATCGATTTGCAGAATTACTATTCCCGCGTCTGCCTTTAGATAATCAACTCCCATCTCTGGGACAGCAACTTGTAAGTCCTTTTGCAGAATTCATTGCCAACGATAACTTATTCAAACAACCACAAGCAAACCCTGTAAGTGCCTCATGAGCAATAAATTACTCAAAAACAGGCTAGCTCGACAGTTGCTTCCTTGGGCTGTACCTGTCGGATTGTTAGTCATCTGGGAATTACTTTCACAAACGGGAATTATTTCCACAAGGATTTTACCAGCACCAAGTCAAGTGGTGATTACGGCGATTAACTTATCACTTTCGGGGGAACTATTCCGCAATATTGGTATTAGTGCAGCCCGTGCGATCGCAGGGTTACTTGTGGGTGGAAGTATTGGTTTAACATTAGGATTTGTCAACGGAATTTTCCCCTGGGCAGAAACGCTGTTTGATACTTCCGTACAAATGATTCGTAACATTCCTAACTTGGCACTAATTCCACTTGTAATTTTGTGGTTTGGAATTGGTGATGTTGCCCGATTATTTCTCACATCATTGGGTGTCTTTTTCCCCATGTATATCAACACCTTTTATGGAATTCGTAACGTTGACCGAGGATTAATTGAAATGGGGCGAGTTTACGGATTGAGTTCAAAAGAATTGTTGACTCAAATCATTATCCCAGGGTCTTTATCTTCAATTCTGGTTGGTTTGCGCTTTGCTTTGGGTATTATGTGGCTAACGCTGATTGTTGCAGAAACTATCGCCGCAGATTCAGGCATAGGTTACATGGCGACAAATGCCCGTGAGTTTATGCAAACAGATGTGGTAGTATTGTGCTTAATTTTATATGCTTTATTAGGTAAATTGGCAGATACTGCCGCTAGAGCATTGGAAGCAAAATTTTTAGCTTGGAATCCCAACTATCGCCGCGTGTAATTAAAGAGTTAGGAATTAGGAATTAGGAGTTAGGAGTTAAGAGTTAAGAGTTAGAAGTTAAGAGTTGTTTAAAAGTTATCAGTTAAAAGTTATGAATTTTCAATTAATAAATTACTTATTACTAACTTTTAACTCTTAACTCCTCACTCTTAACTCCTCACTCCTGACTCATAACTAAGAAATAGAAATTAAGGAGGTTTTTTCTATGAGTCGAAATGCACAAGGAACACATCTAAAAGTTTGGGAATTGAGGAAGACTTTTGGCTTTAAAACTGTTTTGCATTCATTGAATTTGGAAGCCCAACCTGGAGAATTTATTGCAATTGTTGGGCGCAGTGGTTGCGGTAAAAGTACTCTCCTACGTTTGGTAGCTGGCTTGGAAACAGCAACTGAAGGTGGAGTGTTACTTGATTCTGAACCACTGCATAAGCTCAGTAGTTCTGTAAAAGTAATGTTTCAAGACTCGCGTTTGCTGGAATGGAAGCATGTATTAGAAAATGTCGGCTTAGGTTTGAAAGGTAATGATTGGAGGCTCAAAGCTGAATGGGCATTGGAACAAGTCGGACTCCAAGGCAGGGAGGGAGAATGGCCCGCTGTTCTCTCTGGAGGACAAAGGCAACGGGTAGCTTTGGCAAGAGCGCTAGTGAGCGGACCCCGTTTGTTACTACTAGATGAACCTTTGGGAGCGTTGGATGCTTTGACTCGGATTGAAATGCACCACTTGATTGAAACTTTGTGGCAAGAGCAAGGATTTACCGCCCTCTTGGTTACTCACGATGTGGAAGAAGCTGTAGTTCTAGGCGATCGCGTAGTACTAATTGAAGCAGGACAAATTGTTTTAGATGAACGGGTAGACCTTCCACGTCCTAGAGACAGGGCAAATGCTAAGTTTGTCGAAATTAGGGAACGAGTTCTAGAGCGGGTATTGCGTCGTGAAGACACCCCAAAGAATCAATTATTAACTCTGAAAAAGTAATAAGTAGGTACGCAAAATTATTTATATATCTTTTTTTGCTGTTTACTTTACTGAATACTGAATTCAGAATTCAGGAATATATAATTAATTTTGCACAGGCGCTTATTATATTTTTAGCGACGCAAAAGATACCCTCATTTCGTGAAGCGATGCTATTAAGCTCACACCTTAATTTCAGGACTTACACAAAGTACATATAGGAATCCGACTTGATTTTTGTTGGCGTAGCCTGCGCTTGCGCTTAAAAATTTAAGTATACGTAGGGGAGCCAGTGCCGTGCGGGGGTTCCCGAGCCAGTTGCGTGCGGGGGTTCCCCCCGTTGAGCAATCTGGCATCCCCGTTGAGCAATCTGGCGTTGTGTTAGGACGAAGTCCGTAACGCACCGTCCGGATATCTCGGTGCGTTACGCTACCGCTAACGCACCCTACGTACTGCCCACCTACTTATTATATTTTTAGCAACGCAAAACACACCCTGATTTCGTGAAGTGATGCTATTAAGCTGGTACCTTAATTTAATCGGGGTATTTTTCTAGCAAACTCTTCTTTGTTTTTGGATTATAAATTCTCCAGGACTAAATATTTTAAGCTTTGTGAGTAATTTAACTTATCCCAGTTTTCTAGCAATTATTTAGAACTTGAAAGTTTGATAGTTATGAATTAGTAATAAACTGCTACATAAAACGGAGAGAATAACCGTGAAACTCATTTTATCTATAGATATTACTGCCGACATTGAGCCAAATTTACCATCTGATATTAAGGTTGTACGGTTAGATAATGATGGCAATTTTGACGATGATGTAAGTGACGCAGAAGTTGTTTATTTAAGTTGGGTTTTCCTTAAAAGCCATATCCTAGATAAGTTATTTGCAGCAGCACCCGCATTGCGTTGGCATCATGTATCCAGTGCGGGTGTAGAAAATATCCTGACAAAATATTTGGAAACTTATTTAAAACGCAACCTAATTCTCAGTAATGGGGCTGGGTTACATGCAATTCCTATTGCCGAATTTGTCATTACTTACATGCTTTCTCATGCCAAGCATTTGCCAGAATTATATACTTTACAAGCCCAACGGCAGTGGAAACGAGACTTTCATATCCAGGAATTGACTGATGCTACTTTGTTAATTATTGGTGCTGGTGGTATCGGACAAGAAATTGCTTCTCGTGCCAAACCTTTTGGAATGCGAGTTTGGGGTAGCCGTCGTCGTCCCCAACCGCTACCAAATTTTGATAAAGTCGTCGGTGCGGATGAATGGCACGCACTGCTACCATCCGTTGACTATGTTGTCATCGCCATACCACTGACACCGGATACTAAGGGTTTAATCGATGAAAAAGTATTGCGATCGCTTCCCAACCATGCTTACCTAATCAACATTGCTCGTGGTGCAATAATAGACGAACCTGCATTAATAAAGGCACTAAAAGAAGGTTGGCTTGCTGGTGCTGCATTAGACACTACCGCCACCGAACCCTTAGCACCAGAAAACCCCTTGTGGTCAGTTCCTAACGTATTTATCACACCTCATACTTCTGCTCATTCATCAAAACTAAACCAACGTTCAGTAAAATTATTTCTCGATAATCTAACACGCTACCAGAACGGTCAACCTTTAAGGAATGTTGTAGATAAGCAAGCTGGATATTAATGCTATATGCATATTTTGTAGAACTATTAGGGAGTAGGAAGTGGTCAAAATAATTCTACCTATCGAACTAACCGCCGAAATCGAGCCGAATTTATCATCTGATATACAAGCTGTACGGGTAGATAGTGATGGTAATTTTGATGGTGATCCTGTAGAAGCAGAAATTTATCTCAACGGGTTCAAACTAAAGCAGACTACTTTGCATAAAGTACTCGCAACTGCCCCAAAATTGCGTTGGCAGCAAACAGTAAGTGCTGGTGTAAATCACATCCTCACACCAACTTTTCTCGAACGCGACATTACCCTTACCAATAGTGCCGGAATTCATGCCATCCCAATTTCAGAATTTGTGCTAAGTTTTATTCTCTACCACGCCAAGCAACTGGGGAAACTGCAAGCGCTTCATAATGAACGTAATTGGCAAAAAAATTGGTTGGTACTGCAAGAGTTAGCAAGTGCAACTATATTAATTATCGGTACGGGAAATATCGGTCAGGCGAGCGCTTCTCGTGCCAAAGCTTTTGGAATGCAAGTTTGGGGTAGTCGCCGCCATCCCCAACCGCTACCAAATTTTGATAAAGTCGTCGGTGCGGATGAATGGCACGCACTGCTACCATCCGTTGACTATGTAGTTATTGCTACGCCACTTACACCGGAAACTAAGGGTTTAGTCGATGAAGAAGTATTGCGATCGCTTCCCAACCATGCCTATCTAATTAATATTAGTCGAGGTGCTGTAGTCGATGAATCGGCATTAACGAAAGCTCTGACTAAAGGCTGGATTGCAGGTGCTGCATTAGACACAGTTTTGACTGAACCCCTACCAAGCGAAAGTTCTCTGTGGTCGTTACCTAACCTTTTTATTACACCGCACACTTCAGCTATTTCCCCAGCCCTAAAAGGACGTATCGCAACATTGTTTCTTGATAATCTCAAGCGCTATCAAGCTGGATTACCTTTACGCAATGTTGTAGATAAACAAGCTTGCTACTGAGCTCGACTTTATCCATTTTTACAAAACGTTAAGGCTTACGCTGAAACGTTTGTGGGACGGATATTTGACTTTTTCTATATCACCGATAATCAGTGATATAGAAAAAGTTTTTGCCGTCATCTAGGGTTTTGCCGGATAAAGGAAACCAAGTTCTTAATTTTGGATAAAGTCGAGCTGAGAGGATGTTTATATATTTGCCGTTGCTTATACCAATTCTTTGTGAAGCTGCTCCCGAATTTTACCCCACCCCTTAATCCCCTCCCCGCTTG
>CAXTCQ010000008.1:0-16382 GCA_964242965.1 uncultured Calothrix sp.
AAGAGTTAGGAGTGAAGAGTTAGGAGTGAAGAGTTAGGAGTGAAGAGTTAGGAGTTTGAAATTTTGAGTTAAAAATTATTCATAACTCATAAATAATACTGATAACTCTAAGTTTCCAGTTAACAACTCCCAACTCCTAACTCCTAACTCCTAACTCCTAACTCCCAACTCCTAACTTTTTCATTGTCCGCAACATTTGTCGATACCGAGACTTTCGAGGAGGAGGTCGCTAACTGCGTTTGCGATCGCAAATTCTCCGTAGAAGCTTTTGGAAAAGTCGAACGCTTGCATCTCTGTAACGATGGCTATAACTAGCGAACCAAGGTCATTTTCCCCCTCCATTCGCTGCCGTACAAAGATTTGAGATGCACGTTCGGCAATTTTTTTATTCGCTACTTCAGGAAGAAATTCTTCATCTAACCAGCGATTTAGCCCCTGTTGCAGCCATTGTCCCTCTTGTTCGGGATTTTGAGATGGTGGCAGGGTGATTGGTGGAATCGGTTCTGTCATAACTTTAAAAATGGGTAAGGGGAAAGGGTAAGGGGTTCCAAGAATCCGGGTTTTTTAGAAAAACCCGGATTCTGACCCTCACGACTTGTCGCTTATTAATGAAACAAACCATTAGTAACTACCTACCACCACCAATTAATAATTTTTAATAAATATTATGCAATATGACGTTGCTACTATTATTGAAAGCTACGCTCAAGGTTATTTTCTCATGGCTGATGATAACAATAACTTGGGCTGGTATGGAAGCCGCGATCGCACTTTGATTCCTCTCGATGAGCGGTTCCGTTACCCAAAGTCTCTACGACGTATTTTAAACCAAGAACGCTTCAGTGTGGCGGTTAACCGCGATTTTAATGCGGTGGTGTCCGGATGTGCTAACCGCGATACAACTTGGATTTCGGATGAGTTAAAAAATATTTACTGGGAGTTACACCAAGCAGGTTGGGCTTATAGTTTTGAAACTTGGCTTGGTGACGAACTCGCTGGCGGAATTTTGGGAATTGTAATTCGGGGCGCTTTTATTGGAGAATCAATGTTTTTTCGGATACCTGATGCCTCGAAGGTAGCGATGGTCAAGTTAGTCGAACGCTTACGCGAGCGTGGTTTTGTTTTGTTTGATGCCCAAATGATGAATCCGCATTTAGAAAGATTTGGTGCTTTTAGAATTAGGGATAAGCAATATCAAGTCTTGCTTGCTAAGGCATTGCAAAGTAACTGTTCATTTAATTAGGGAGTAGGGAATAGGGAATAGGGAATAGGGAATAGGGAATAGGGAATAGGGAATAGGGAATAGTATTCGGTTAAGGGAAATGAGAAACCCGATAGCCCCTTGACTATCCTTAACTGATATGCATTTAAAGTAGAGGGAGTAAATAAAACTAAAATATATCTTCTCTGCTTCCCCCTACTCACTACTCCCTACTCCCTACTCCCCTTCCCCTTTAAATATTCTTAAAGCTACCAAAACCTGATATTCTACAACCTATAGTTGAATCGTCCTTACTTTGCAAAAAATCGACATGGCTCAAGATTATCGCCGTGCAAAGCTTAGAGGCAAATCCTTTAAAGCAAAAGACTTAGAAGGCGCGGATTTCTCATATTCGGATATCCGAGGTGCGGACTTTACGGAAGCAAACCTCAAAGGTGCAAACTTTAGCCATGTAAGCTCAGGCTTGCAACGACGTTGGGCAATTATTTTAATTTTATTTGCGCTGCTGCTATCGGCACTATCGGGTTTCCTATCGGCGATAGGTGGTTCGTTAGTGGGAATTCTGCTGCTCGATCGCAACCGCGAAAATCTTTATGTTGGCATTGTTAGCTTATTCGTCTTAAGCATATTCTTTCTCATTACTATCTATCGAGGGGTTAGCGCTGCATTTGGATTTATGGCGGTGTCGGTGACTTGTGCGGGTGTGGCAGCTGTGGGATGGGCGGGAATTGTGGCAGTGACGTGGGCAGGAGGTACGGCACACGCTGGTGCGATGGAATTAGCACAGGTTGTAGCTGTGATAGTTACGGGTGCTGTGGCGGTAGTAGCAATAATTATTGGTACTGTGGTAATTGCGGGTACGATAACGCTTGCAGGGGCTGTAGCTGGCTTATTTGCTGTAACTGGTACGATTTGTACTGCCGCAGTTGTATCTGGGGTTGTTGCAATTATGGCAGCGCGGGTCAATTTAATTGCAGGGGGTGTGGCAGCGGCTCTTGCAGTTGCAGTCATTCTCCTCTCATCTTACGTTGGTTGTCGTGCCTTGTTTGAAGATGAAAAACAATATCTGATTCGCAATTTAGCGTTAGGAATCGCTTCGCGTCATGGAACTAACTTTCAAGGTTGCGATTTAACGGATACGGATTTTACACGAGCAAGATTAAAAAATACGAATTTGAGTAAAGCTAACTTGACACGCACCTGCTGGTTTGAAGTGCAAAAACTAGATGTTACTGTTGTTAGTAAGTCGTATTTGACGAATAGTAAAATTCGTCCATTGGTAATTCACAAAAACCTACAAAACAAAAATTTCGATGGTTGGGACTTACAAGGTTTGAATTTACGCGGTGCAAACCTAGTTGATGCAAGTTTGGTTGGTACGAAGCTAAATTTTGCCGACTTGCAGAATGCGGATATATCTAGAGCAAATTTAACGCGATCGCAAGTCGATAAAACTGACTTTCGCGGTGCAATCCTCACGGGTGCTTACATTGAAAATTGGGGTATTACTTCTGAAACCAAACTCGAAGATGTAAATTGCGAGTATATTTTTATGCGCGTACCCTCGAAAGAGAACCCTAATCCTCGACGTTTACCTGCTAATTGGGATGATAAATTTCAAGAAGGGGAATTTACAAGGTTTTTTAGCCCATTATCTAATATCTCAAAAGGCTAAAAGGTTCAAAGTCAATACACTTACCTCCTTACCATCAAGGTAATTGTATAAATTTAATTTAACTACTTAATTTAGTGCGACAACCTGAGTAGGTTCAATATTGGTAAACATCGGTGTCTGTTACGTTGTTTACAGTTCGATGGTGTATGGAGTTGGGACTTTTATGTAGATGGTCGTTTAATTTATTAATTAGAGCTTCACAAATTTCGTTTTTTGACACCGAGCGCAAGCTTCATTATAAAATCCCCCTTTTTCAAAAAGAGGGATTCAAATCGATTTAACTATTTAATTGGATCTAAGTAAATAAGTGGAAAGAAACACAAGTATATTACGACTTGTAAATATACTTTAAACCTTTACCAATGACCAATGACAACTGACATAGACGCGGAGCGGCTTCCCGCAGGGGATGACGACCATAACCAGTTTGCTTTGTTCGTGCCGACTTATTTAATCCCAATCGGTAAGAATTATTTCCTCTTCACCACCAATACCAATGCCTGTTTCGACAATATCAGCACCAGCAATATTCAAATCGTTCATTGATGCTTGATAGACGTTGGAATTGTGAATTTTTGCGTCAGAAAAGTTGACTCGATCGAGGTCAGCTTGCTTAAAGTTAACATTTGTTGCGAACGTTGAACTTAAGTTAGCACCTTCTAGATTTGCACCAGTTAAGTCGGCACCTTCAATATTAGCTCTCGTCAGATTAGCACCTTGAAGATTTGCACCGCGTAGGTCTGCACCAATTAGATGGGCACCAGTCAAATCAACTCCAGATAAATTGCATTTCATGCATTCGTTAGTCTGCAAAAGTCGCTGTAATTGCTGCGAGTTTTGAGCGCTAACAGCACCAGTAAAAAACAGGGGAGTAGCTATCAGAACCGCGACTAATTTAATTTTCATAAAAATCTCCCTTGGTCAGCAAATTGCTTCCGTTATCTTCCTCACGTTTTTTATTATTGCACTATTTTTTGATAAGGTCATTAGTTCAGTTGATAAAGTGTCTGTTATTTTACTGGTAACGAAAATTAGACTGAGGCATCCCTATTTACGGAAACTCTTTCCTAGTAAGGGTTTGAAGTTATTTTTCCGCAGAGTTAACCCGTATTTTTCATGTGTTAAATATTTATAACAATATATATTCATAATTTCGACGATTACGATTTATGCGGAGCAAGATTAGACCAAGTATTTTTACTATCCTGAATCTGAGTTTTATAAGTTAATTGTTATGTATTGATAAAATTTTTATGTTTGGGCAGTAAATAATGGGTAATAAGTAGTCGTTAATAGCTAGCTAGTATGAAATAAGTACGTAAGCTGAATTAATGTACTGTATAACCAACTATTAATTACCAATTACCAATTACCAATTACCCACCGCCCATTAAATATTTAAAAAATCACGCATGTACTGATTTACTAGTTGCGGCTGTTCTTGCTGCACCCAATGGCTGCAATTAGGAATGTACTTGATTTGAAAGTCTCTGACATAAGCTTCAGTTCCATAGGTTAATTCTTTCCCCAAAGCGGTATCGCTTTCACCCCAAATCATCAGCGTTGGTACTTCCAATATTCCCCACGTTTTATTAAAAAACTGCGGCTGGAAAATATTGCGGTAGTAATTCACCATTGCAGTCAAAGCACCGCGTTTGGCTGCTGCGTCTTTGTATGCGTCGATATCGGCTTGAGTAAAAGCGCTTTTTTTGACTGCCATACCTTTAAACGCAACTTCCAGCGGTTGGTAATCGCCAGATTGAATCAGGAATTCGGGTAAAAAAGGCAACTGAAACAAGAATATATACCAACTACGCAGTAACTGTTGAGGGGTACGTAACCCCTCGGCGAACTTAACAGGGTGGGGTAGGTTGAGAATGATTAACTTATCTACCATATACGGGTAAGTGTATGCGAAATTCCAGGCGATCGCACCACCCCAGTCATGCGCTACCAACACGCATTTATCGTACCCCAATCCACGAATCACCCCTTCCACATCTTTAACTAATTCATTGATTGTATAAGCTGATGTTTCCTTGGGTTTGTCACTATCGTTGTAACCGCGCATGTCCAGCGCAACAACCTTATAATACTGGGCAAATTCGGGTATCTGATGTCGCCATGAATACCAGAATTCGGGGAACCCATGCAACATTAGCATTAGGGGCCCCTCACCTTGAGTGACGTAGTGTAATTTCACGCCGTTGGTAGTAATGTAACCGTGTTGCCAAGATTCTGTAAGCATAAGTTAGAAAAATCGGAGGAGCAGAGTTAACAGATGTAGAGACGCGAAATTTCGTGTCTTAATTTCGCGTCTTAATTTCGCGTCTCAAAGTTGGTTGGGATAAAATCAACGATTACTACTAATTGCTAAACACCAACTAATAACAAACAACATATTATTCTTTGACAACTGCAAATTCATCCTACCGAGTAGTATATTAAAGCGAATATTTCTCTATCCTTAGCTTCTAGTACTCTGTACAAATAGCTGCAATCAATATAAAAATTCCCCACACCCTACCCCCTATACATGACAATTGAGATACGCGGAGTCTGGATAACGACAACGGATAGTAATGTTTTTAACTCCCAAAGCAATATTGCCTCGGCAATGAATTTTCTGGCTGAAACTGGGTTTAATGTTGTCTTCCCTGTAGTTTGGAATAAAGCTGCAACGCAGTTCCCCAGTCGAGTCATGGAACAAACATTCGGTATTAAAATTAACCCTCTATTTTTTGAACGCGACCCATTAGAGGAAGTTATCACCGAAGCGCATCGCGTTGGATTAAAAGTAATACCCTGGTTTGAATATGGCTTTGCTAGTTCCTACAAGTCAAATGGAGGACCGCTGCTAGCGAAAAAACCCGAATGGATGGGATGCGCGAGCAATGGTAATTTACTCGCAAAAAATGGCTTTGAGTGGATGAATGCTCTCGACTTGGAAGTACAAACTTTCATATCAAATTTAATACTCGAAGTTGTACAGAACTACGATATTGATGGTATTCAAGGTGATGACCGTTTACCAGCGTTCCCCTGTGAAGGAGGTTACGACGCAGGGACAATAAAACGCTACCATCAGCAATTTGGTACTAACCCACCAGCTAACCCGAAAGATGCACAATGGTTGCAATGGCGTGCTGATATTCTCACACAATTTTGGGCAAATCTCTATCAGCAAATCAAAGCTATAAATCCAAATTTAATCGTGTCGATTTCTCCCAATATCCATGATTGGGCATATAAAGAATATTTGCAAGATACTCCAGCTTGGTTGCAAAGAGGTATTGTTGATATTATTCACCCGCAAATTTATCGCCGTGATTTTCCAAGTTATAAATCGGTTGTAGATAAACTGGTTAACGAACAATTTTCAAGTCAGGATTTGGGCAAATTAGCACCAGGTATATTGATGAAAATTGGTTCATATGTAATTAGTCCAGGAGACTTATTAAAAATAGTCGAATATAATCGTAAATGTGGCATTAAAGGAGAAGTATTCTTTTTTTATGAAGGATTACGTAATAATAACAATCAGCTAGCAAAAGTGTTACACAATAATTTATATAATCAATCTGCCGCATTTCCCACAATCTCCGACTTAAACAATAATAACGTTACCTATAACAATTTATCATGGTGGCAACGCTTACAAGGATTTTTCAAAAATTTATGAATATTGAAACTCAAATGCAAGTACAAAAAAACATTGAAATCCTCAAGCAGGATTTACCAACACTATTTAAAAGAGATATTTCTTATGATATTTACACTCAAGATATCTTGTTCCGCGACCCGGTAAATAAATTCAAAGGTAAATTCAATTATCGGATTATTTACTGGACATTACGATTTCACGGGCAGCTATTTTTCACTCAAATTAGCTTCGATTTACACGATGTTTCTCAATCTGAAGAAAATATTATTTTAGCAAAATGGACAGTACGCGGTATTTTACGTCTTCCTTGGAAACCACACTTATTTTTTAATGGCTATTCGACCTACAAACTCAATCGAGATGGTTTGATATACGAACATATCGATACTTGGGATAGGAAACCAAGTAAAATTTTGCAGCAGTTTTTTATTAAAAATCAAGTTAACCTTTTTGAGTAGCAGTATTTAAATTAAAAATTGAAAAAATCTTAAATGCTAAAATATAAGCATATATCTCCGGCTCAAATTCTAGAGGTAATAGGTTCAAAAGCCTGCAATAAAATACCTAAAATTTTATCAACTTCTTTAATGTAGTATTCAACAGAATCTATATAAACAGTCGTTTCTTCTATAAATAAAAACTTCCAATTGGTTCCAGTGGTAACAGAGCCATAAATACGTTTTTTCTCACTTCCTTGAGCTTGATTGAATAATTGTGCTGCAATCATTGCTGCAACACATTGACCAAGACCCCCATTAATATCTTCTTTTTTTGCCTCAAAAATAAACATTACAGGTGCTGAAATAAACAACTGTTCTCGCGTACTGCTGAAGATATAATCACAAAAGCCTTGTAAACCTTTTGTTGGATCGACGTTAAATTCATTACCAGAAAACAAAGATATTTGATTATTTAGTAACTTTCTTACGTCCGCTAAAATTGGTGCAATCAAAAACTCAGATCGAGCTTTCTCCGTTCCAATCGAAGTTGCTAAAGGAATATAGTCACTCAGGATTATTTTTAACGTCTCTGATGCTGGAAATGGGCTGACATCAGCAAATAAATCATTAGTTTCATCAAGTGTTAAATTAAAGCTTTTTTGTGCCTTGGAAAGAGTAAAATCGCTGTACGCCATTATCCTATATTGAAAGAACCAAGCTATTATAATTTTATCGAATCAAAGCCAAATGGTAATAGCATTACCATCGTTTATTCAAATTATTATATTTTTGAGGTTTGATTTGCTCAAGTTATTTGAATACTGAGATAAGAGATTCTCAATAGCTATTAATTTTGAGTTACCAAAAAAATAAGGTGAGCATTGCCCACCCTATAAATATATTTTTGTTATTTTATCGGAATTAAAAATTATCTAATTAATTCCTAACTCATAACTCCTAACTTGCTTACGCAAACGCAGCAGTTTGTACGTCGTTGTTAGCAAGCAATTCTTGCAACTCTTCTGCATCAACGGTTTCTTTCTCAACCAACATATCAGCGAGTTTGTCGAGGATGTGACGGTTGCTAATAAGTACATGCTTCGCACGGTCGTAAGCAATATCTACTAACTTGCGAACTTCTGAGTCAATCGAAGCAGCGGTTTCTTCCGAGAAGTCGCGCTCTGACATGATGTCACGACCGAGGAACATGTTACCTTGCTGACGACCCAAAGCCACAGGGCCGAGTACATCGCTCATCCCGAAGCGTGTCACCATCTGACGGGCAACTCGTGCAACTTGCTGTAAGTCTCCAGAAGCACCAGTAGTTACTTCCTCGTCACCGAAGATTAATTCTTCAGAAATCCGACCACCCAAAGCTACAGCCATCTGGTTTTCCAAATAAGAACGGCTATATAAACCGCTGTCCATCCGGTCTTCGGAAGGTGTAAACCAGGTCAAACCACCGGCACGACCGCGAGGGATGATGCTGATTTTTTGTACGGGGTCGTAATCGGGCATCAATGCACCAACTAAAGCGTGACCCGCTTCGTGATACGCTACAAGCAGTTTGCGACGTTCGCTCATCACGCGGTCTTTCTTCTCAGGACCAGCTAACACGCGGTCGATAGCGTCGTTGATTTCGTCCATCGAAATTTCGGTGAGGTTGCGACGTGCTGCCAAGATTGCTGCTTCGTTGAGCAAGTTCGATAAGTCCGCACCTGTGAAACCAGGACTCCGACGGGCAATACGTTCGATATCCACGTCTTTCGCTAAGGTCTTACCGCGAGCGTGAACCTTGAGGATTTCTACACGTCCAGCGTAATCGGGACGGTCTACCACAACTTGACGGTCGAAACGACCGGGACGCAGCAATGCAGCGTCGAGTACGTCGGGACGGTTGGTAGCAGCGATAATAATGATACCAGTGTTACCTTCAAAGCCGTCCATTTCGGTCAGCAACTGGTTAAGGGTTTGTTCGCGCTCGTCGTTACCACCACCTAAACCAGCACCACGCTGACGACCTACCGCGTCAATTTCATCGATGAAGACGATACAGGGAGCGTTGGTTTTAGCTTGCTCGAACAAGTCGCGGACGCGGGAAGCACCCACACCGACGAACATTTCCACAAATTCCGAACCAGAGATACTGAAGAAAGGTACACCAGCTTCACCCGCAACAGCACGCGCTAGCAATGTTTTACCAGTTCCCGGAGGTCCAACTAAAAGCACACCTTTAGGAATTTTCGCACCAATGGCTGTAAAGCGGTCGGCATTTTTAAGGAAGTCTACAACTTCGTTAAGTTCGAGTTTGGCTTGGTCGATACCCGCAACATCACCAAATGTTACTTGGGTTTGAGGTTCCATTTGGACTCTGGCTCGTGACTTACCAAAGTTCATAGCTTGGCTGCCAGGACCGCTTTGGGCGCGACGCAGCAGGAAGAACAAACCTACCAATAGTAATACTGGGAAAAATAAGCTACTAAGTGCCTTAAACCAAAATCCTTCGTCGGTTTGGGGCAACACGCTAATATCAACGTTATTATCGGTAAGCGTATTAATTAAGGTCGGATCGCTTTCAACCAAGTTGACTAGTACTTGACTGCCGTTTTGCGCTTTCACGATCGCAGTACTGCGGTCGGCACTAAGTTTAACTTGTGCGACGTTGCCTTTTTCTACTTCTTGAATAAACTGAGTGTACCGCCATGTGTCTCTGTTTTGAGGTTTGTTGTCAAAAAACGCTGTTCCTAACGCAATGACAACAATAAACAGCAGTGCGTACAACCCTGCATTTCTCCATCGTTTATTATTCACCCAGGTCAATCCTCCTGTAACTTTTGTGCTTTGCCCTTAACGAACGCTAAGAGCGTTTTTCTTGAGAGGGCATTATTAAGAAATATGTTAACTTATCTTAAGGTATCGCAAAATGCCCTGTTTTTGATGTAGAAAAACTCGTTACTGAAAAAAAATTCGCAATTGATCGAGACAAATATGGTGGGAATTATATTCTAACTGCCTTACAGGGTCGATGACGGTGTGAATCGGGACGGTTTCTACTACACAATTACTGTAGGCGATCGCGCGAAAAGATTCGACTAGTTCTTTTGTCCAGGGTTCTTGGTATACGGGATATTGCTGAAATATGAGAAATGTTTTCAGATGCGATCGCACGATTCCTGGTAAAATCCCCGCATTCAGAGGAGGTGTCCACCAGCTATCATCTTTCCACCCCCAAAGATTGCCTGTTGTGGTTTCTAGCCAGTTACCTTGTGCATCGGTAAGAATCGCTTCTTGAGTATCAAGATTTTGTGCATGAGTTTTGGCTAACCAAGCTGTGAGATAATTTCCAGTTTTATGATTTGGTAGCGAACGATAAAATTCTGACCCGGCAAGACTTGCAGCAATTCCATGTTTCTGCAATTCATTTATATCTGTAGGTAAATTTCTGCCTGTTATCCACTCTGTACCGTCAGGAAATATGGTTATTCGCAATACAGGGAATTGTTGCTTCATTACCTCTGCACCTTGTCGAATTAACTCCCAGTTGGGTTGCTGCCAACCAAAAAAAATTAAGGATGTTTTAATCCGTTCGAGATGGGAAAGCCAATAGGTTAAACGACTATCTAAGGAATTATTGTAAACCCGCAAAGTCGTAAAAACGGTTGCGCCATAAAGCAAGCCAGGATTATTAAGCTCTAATTCTATAGTTTGAGAATTGATTAATTTACCGCTGTACCAATAGATAGCTTTTTCCTCAATTTTAGGAGTTTCAATACAATAGTTAAAATCTGATTTTTTCTGCAAAATACGATAAAAATATATCTGCTGGCAGACTGTTGTTGATATTACATACCATTATAATATTTATATCAGATATTAATAACCAATTTCAAGCTTAGTGGGATAAAGTTTCGTCTCATTGAAATTATTCCAATCATGATTGTATCAATTGAGTTTGCTTCAAAATAAAAATAAAAAATTTGGCTCCCATTTAAATGATAAGGTGATGTAATGAAACATTTTATTGTCAGTTGTTTGTCTATTTTGTCCTTAGCATCAACTCAGTCGATGGTAATAGCTCAGATAACGCCAAGCGTCCGTACTAACCAAGGTGTTGGTAGCTCGCTCAATTACCCAAGTGGAACACGCATTTACACTAATGGTTCCATAAATACTCCCAATGGAAGGGTAATTTATCCTTCTGTGACTATAAAGAATGGCAACGGTTCTAATACTTACTATTACTCAAATGGAACGCGCATCACTACTAATAAAAATACAGTTAACCCTAGCGGGACTTTTCTCATCCCAGGGATAAATGGGGGGTTATACAATCGTGTGAGAATTAACCCTATTGAAAACGGTAACCTTTAAACAGTAAAGTAATTGCCTATTACCTGCTCCCATACGTTAATTAAAAAGTTAATCTTGCGAAGTAGTGACTATAGTCATGGTTATATTTGTAACTTTAGATAGAATTGTTTTTGTTACTATTAATGTCAAATAATAAGTAGGGTTAAATATATATCGACACCAAGTTGTTGCTTACAGTTGCGGGTTTGAACAACTTAATACGATTGTTATCTAGCTTAGTTGATTGGTATCTACCTACTTAGTCGGTCTAAAATCTTATGTGAAAAAGCTATCATATATGATTTCGTTTGTTTAAGTTGATTGACTTGATTTTTGTCGCAACTACAATCAGTAAGTTTAATATTTTTATTAAGGCATAAAACCATGAACCGCGTAAAAGCTTTATTGACTGGTATTGCTATTTCTTTGAGTTTGTTACCTTCACTTCCTGCTCAAGCTGCTAACGGTGAGATTACTTGCGCTAATCTAATTAGACAAAATGGTTATTCAGTAGTTAATAACCGAGGTGGTGAACCTGTTTACCAAAATGGTCGAGTCGTTAGTTATCGCTATTCCTACAACGTTCAGAATCAGCGTAATCGAAGAGGAGAAGAACGTTACGGAAGAGAAGAACGTTACGGAAGAGGAGAACGTTACGGAAGAGGAGAACGTAATAATAATATAGTTTGTGTCTACAACACGAGACGTGACTCAGGCCGACTAATCATACGTTAACAAGTTGCTGGTTCAAATAATCCGGGTTTTGTAAAATTTACCCGGATTCTAGCCCTCTCGTAACGGTCAAAATTAATGACATGAACTACTAGTAACGACATTAGTCAAACCATCGTCCCATAAATAGTGCGAACCTGTAGGTGTTTTTTTAGCATGTTAATCTTTTTGTGGAAACTTAACTTTATTACCTTGGGGTGTAGAAATAACCTGACCGCCTAATTTTTCAATTGCCTTAACTGCGCGTTTGCGAGTTTGGTCGTCAACTCCATTTTCTAAAACCATTGCCCAAGCTGAAATTTGCGCGTATTTACTACTGGGATTGCGACTTAGAAATCGAGAAGTTCCTAAAGAGATTTTTGCTGATAGTTTACTTTCTTCATCGGCATGTTGATTTGCCCAATCTGCTGCACTTTGAAACGATTTTTGAGATGCTTGAGAGTTTCCTAAAAATAATAATTCATCTACTGCTTTATAACGCCATATATAGTAAGACTTCTCTGGAAGCCACGCGGATAAATGTTTCAGACCTTCTTGGGTCAATTCTACAGACTTTTCTGGCATTCCAGCATACATCGATGTACTTGTTGAGAGACTAAGATACGCAAGTCGGAACCGAGGGTCGTGTTTGAGAATAATTTCAAAATATTCAGGGCTGAGACTATAACCTGTTTTGGCTCGAATTTCGTCATCCCCAAAATATTGCAAAAATCCTAAATAAATCCAATTCGCTACTAAATTCTTATACCCAAAGGTCGGAATTTTTTTAATTAAATCTAAACGACTTTTTTCTAATTTAATATCGCGTTCTAATAGTTCTTGACTAGGTATTTGTTTAGCGTGAATTAGCTTCTGCATCCGTGGAAACTGGAGCGAACTGACTCCAAGAATGCACAAGCAGGTAATAAGCGACGTACTAATAACTTGACGAGATACAGCGAACATTGTGTGTAAGTTACGAATTTGCATTTAACTACAAATTCATAATTCCCAGAAATCAAGCAAAAGTAACAGATTTGTTAAAAGTTAAAGTTGATTTTTATTCGTACCCCAAGACTATATTTATATAGTTGAAGTCAAGAGAGACTGATTTTCCAATAAGCACGCAGCTTGTGTAGATACATCAATGGGAAGCTCGATTTGAAATGTGGTTTGCGCGATAGTCGAAATACAGTTGAGGTTGCCACCATGTTTTTGGACAATTATTTGGTAACAAATCGCTAATCCTAATCCAGTTCCTTTTCCAATTGGCTTAGTTGTAAAAAAAGGGTCGTACATTTTTTGTTGTACTTCCTTACTAATGCTATGCCCATTATTAGATATTTCAATACGTACCTGGTTTGATGAGCTAACAGTTGTTTTTATCTTAATTATAGGCTTAAATTCAAGCTCCAAAGCTTGGTAATTTGTATGCTTTTCTTCTAGTGCATCAATGGCATTATTAATTAAATTGAAAAAAACTTGATTTAAACTGCTTGCATAGCAGTTAATCAAAGGTAAATTTCCATAGTCTGTAATTATTTCTATTTCTTGCCGCTGATTCAGTCCGCTTTCGAGTCGATTTTGCAGAAGAAGTAGCGTTGAATTAATCCCTTGATGGATGTCTACAGATTTCCATTCGGCTTCATCAAGACGTGAAAAATTACGCAATGATTCAACAATATATTTAATTCGCTCTCCTCCCGTTCGCATTGAGTTAAATAGTTGAGGTAAATCTTCGATAAGATATGGTAAATCAATCGATTTAGTTAAAATTTGAATCTCAGAAGTTGGCTGAGGATAATTCTGCTGATAGGCATCGATTAATTCTAATAAATCGTGGATATATGCTTCGGTATGGTAGAGATTGGCATAGACAACATTGACAGGATTATTAATTTCGTGAGCGACTCCTGCAACAAGCTGTCCTAAAGATAACATTTTTTCTGCTTGAATCAATTGTGCTTGGGTTTTCCGCAATTCTAAAACCATTGCTTCTTGTAGCAATAAAGCTTGTTTAAGACGTTTTTCTTTTTCGGTTAAAACTACGGTTTTGACTATTTGTACGTTTAGTAATTGGTTAAAGAAAGATGTGAACAACGTCCACCCAAGTAGAATTAAAGTTACCAAACCAACAATCATGCCCATCGAAAAGGATTTAGTTGTGTCAACTTCCAAATCCACCATTTCAACAGTACAGAAATGGGTAGCCATCATGCCAATATAGTGCATTGAAGGGATAGCAGCACCCAGAATTATTGCACTACCAATTCTCAACAATTTTCCTTTGGAGTTATTATTCTCGATTCGCAATTTAAATCCAGTCCAAAGCGCAGCTAGTGAGATGAAAACCGCAACCGCAACTGAAAGTACAACTAAGTTGAGGTCATAGAACATTTTAGCTGGAGTGCGAACTGCTGCCATACCTATGTAGTGCATCCCAGCAATTCCCATACCCATAAAAGCACTGCCGCTGATGAGTTTTGAAGTGTTAATTTCTGGCAAACTAACTAGATAGAGGGCTACACCAGAACCTCCAATTGCTGGAAGTACTGAAATAAATACGGTTAGGCACTCATAATTGATAGCTATTGGCAGATGAAACGCTAGCATGGCAATAAAATGCATTGCCCAAATGCCTGTTCCCATTGCCACTGAACCCAATAATAACCATAGCCACCGTTGTTGCTTTTGTCTTAAAGGTGGCACTTCAGTGATTCTTTCTGCCAAATCGAGTGTTGTATATGCTGTCAGTATAGCTATGCCTACTGACAGTATGACTAAGCGTATATCATAGTACCCGTGGTGCATTGGCTCGAATTCCACCTTGCTTCTTAAAAAAATGGTGTAATAATCCACACATTTATATTGTTACATATTGTTAATCCTCTTGAAACCATAGTTTAATTTCTATGGAAAAATGAAGTCAAAGGTAAATTACCAAATACCTTATTTTGAACGCTGCCAGCATTCACATGCGATTTGCCAATCTTCTTGAGTATGAATAACTAAAACCCGTACTTTTGAGCCAGATGTGGAAATATCTACATCTACAGGTTTTTGTGAATTTTTTTCGGCATCGATTTTTATGCCTAGAAACCCCAAGCGATCGCCAACACTCGAACGTACTTCTTGCGAATTTTCTCCAACTCCAGCAGTAAATACCAATACATCTAATCCTTCTAAGCTAGCAACCATAGCACCGATGTAAGATTTGAGGCGATGAATATAGATATCGTACGCGAGTTGAGCGCGGGTATTGCCTTGGGAAATTGCTGAACGGATTTGACGCATATCGCCGGATACCCCCGAAATTCCACTTAAACCCGAAGCTTTATTGAGAACATTATCGAGCTTTTCAGCGGTATAATTTTCTTGACGCAATAAGTGAATCAAAATACCAGGGTCAACAGCACCAGAACGATTACCCATCATCAAGCCATCGAGAGGTGTAAAGCCCATTGTCGTGTCGATACTGCGACCGTTTTGAATTGCTGCTAGCGAGCAACCATTACCAAGATGGCAAGTAATAATGCGTAACGAGTTGATATCTTGACCAAGAATTTGGGCTGTACGTTCGGCGCAGTACTGATGGCTGATGCCGTGAAAGCCATAGCGACGAATACCTTGCTCGACCCATTCATAGGAACCGGGGTAAATAGCAGCAGCATCTGGAATATGGCTGTGAAATGCGGTATCAAAGACTGCAATCTGAGGAACATTCCCTAAGTGTTTTTCGGTAGCTTCGATACCTTCTAAATTGGCTGGGTTGTGTGCTGGGGCTAGGGTCGAGAGATGCGCGATCGCATTCTTCACCGATTCCGTAATCATCACACTTTCGCGGTATTCTCGACCACCATGTACGACGCGATGCCCAACTACATCGATTTCTGAAAGTTGCTCGATTACCTGAGTCGAACCTTGACACATAGTATCAAGCAGATGAGCAATTACCTCAAGACGCGATGCTGATATTTCTGATTCTAAATGCTCGCCTGTAGCAGTTTTGACCTCAATTTCGGCTTTTCCTTGATGGTGACTCCAATCAACTTTTGCTTCCCAAAGTGGCTGTGGTGCAACTTGAGGAAGGGTATCGCCTGTTATTTCGTACAAACAAGTTTTTTGGCTGCTGGAACCTGCGTTGAGTACCAGTATTTTCATGGGGTTAAGGGTTAGGGACTTTCTAAAGATTCAGATCCCCAGCAACTTTTACGGATACCCTTGGCGATTCAGGGCTAACACCCCTCGCACAAGGATTTTTTGCTATCCCACGATATTGTAGGGGCACGGCAATGCCGTGCCCCGACCCGGGGGTTTCCC
>CAXTCQ010000008.1:16392-75765 GCA_964242965.1 uncultured Calothrix sp.
CTCCACATGTTTTTTTTCCCACCCCATTTTTTTGGGGCGCCCCGGCATCCGCGCCCCCCGTACGGGGGTTTTCCCCCTATTCGCGCCTCTGTATCTGTATCCGTAAAAGTTGTCGGGGATCTTATTTATCACAAATTATTTAGCGTTGCAGCTAAACGTTGCTAAATCTAAACTAATTGCTAAACTTACTGCTGATATCTACTAAAAGGTTAAAAAGTGAAGCGTATTAGTAAAGTATCTTTAATTTCCCTACTGCTACTCACCTTTATTTGTACGCCCGTACTGGCTGATATTAATGCTAGCCAGTTCGATCCCATTGACAAAGAAATCTTTGAAAGCAAAGCATCATCCTCAAAATCCTACACTGAAGGGGTTTTGATTGCCCAAGCAACAAAACCACGTCAAGGATTTTGGCAAAGGATGGCGTTTTGGAAACGTAATCCGCAGGTTAAACAAAAAGGTAGGCATCAAGGTTTTTTGCAACGCTTCAATGGGAATAGGAAACAGAAAGCCACTAAAGCCAAACGAGTTAAGCGTCAAGCATTTTGGCAGCGAACGAATGTGAAGCGGTTTATTCCCAAGTTTAAAGCGCGTCGAAATAAAAAACAAAATGGGTAATACCAATTCACAAAAATCATGATACATGCGAATAGTCGTAGGGACACGGCACAGCCCACTGGTATCAACAGTTGACACTAATGGGCACAGAACAGCCCCTACCTAATATATTTGTACCAACAAAAATGTGAAATGGTATAAATAATTTAATTTTTGAATGACACCGAATCTAGATAAATCGGAGATTCTTGAAAATTTGCATTATCTACAGATTCAAAATCAACCCCTATTTGACTTTGGCGCTGCCTTAGTTGAGCTAAAAATTGAACGGTATAGCGCTCAAGCAGTCTACCACTGAGCAATTCGATAAACTTGTCAAACGGATTTAAATCTACGATGTACTTACCGACTTTTACGCCTAGTGGCTCTAAGTGTTTGCCATGTAGCTCTACGTGCATCGGAAATTTTCTTGTCTTTAATTGCTGAATAAGCCAGAGAACATCGCTGTTTTCTTGGGTCTGCTTGTCTTTGAACTTATCGGTTTCACTACCAGCTAACTTATCCTTGTCGAAGGAAATTATTGCCGTTAGGTTGAATAAACGACTGCGTTCAATAAAACACTGAGTCTGTTCTCTAGTAGGCAGTACACCCAGCCCAACCCGGTCGAGGAAACGTGCGATCGCACGGATCGGAATTGCGCTTTCTGTATTACTAATATCAGGCGCAATTAGCAAAGATGGTTGATTCAAGATGGAAGCACTCTCCAAACCAGCATTGGCAATAATCGCCTCAATCGCTTGGTAAGCCTGTCGTTCAACACAAAACTCTACGATTTGTTTCCATTGCTCGCTGCTGAGGAATTCCAGTAGAGCAATGTACTTACAGCCTAAGCTGTGCCCTAACCAAAAGTAGTTAGCTTTTTCTAGGTACAGATCTTTTCCTGTACGAAGTGACAGTTCTTTGCCTAGTACCTCCTGTTCCTTTAATAAAGCGATCGCAATTGACCAATGACGAAAGCTAAACCTGAAGGGTAGCGCGATGATTGTGTAGCCTTCTTCAAATAAAGTTTGTAAAAAATATCGGTAGAAAACTGTGGGAAAGGTTCCGAAGAAAGCGCCACCGATGAATTGGATTACACCTTTTGGTTCGGGGTGAATCGCTACCCAGCTAAAAGAAACCGGACTAAACCTAAAAACTGGAGACATAGGAATTATTTATATCCAAAAGATTATTTTTGAGCGCATCACGCAAAGGATAATTCCGGATGGGCAAAAGCAAGCATCATTTTGCCCAACCGTGAAATACTATCTACTATTAGTTCATGTCGCTAGATAGAAGACACTCGAACAGGAATGTTCAGCTTTCCAAGCGCGTCACTCAGATTCACCAAATTCTGTGGAGCAAGATCCAATTGAGCCATTAACTCAATCAGGGTTTGAGATTTTTCCAGTTCATCCGCATCTACAAGCGCCTCGATAGCATTATCGGACAACGACTGTAGAACGTCCGCAGGAATTGATGGGAAGGTAAATCGCGCATCGGGTGCAATCTCGTTTAGCCCTTTACCAGTGGCAACCGTCAAGGGATAGTTGATCTGGTCGAAATCGGAAGCATCTCCACCGGGAAAACCATTCGGTAAGAAGGTTCCGCGAATTTCGGGGTTGAGCAACACTCTGACTGGGGTTGCGCTTTGAGGTTGTCTCTTAATCTGTGGCAAACGCAGCGTGACGAAGCCCCGCACCTCAAAGTCAGGATTTTCATCAGCAAACAGGCTAATATTAGGCAGTAATTGTACGGAAGCTGTTTGTTTAGCTGGTAACACAAATGAGCCACCAAAAGTGCTACTGTTTGCATCACCAGAGAGAGGAATCGGATTGTTTGCTCCGGCAATGTCGAAGAACAAACCAGCATTATTGAATAATGTCCGATCTGAGTCCGCAGGGTTCGGTTTGCTGATGTTGAACCGGATTCTGAAGGTTAAATCCTTAGACTCTAAGTTGGTAATTGTTAAGAAGTAGCCTTGTACGACACGTCGAGCAACATCTGGCGTAGCAGGTGGAGGAGCAATGCGTTTAACAAGTAGCTCAAAGGTTGATATTTCCATAGTTGAAAGAGATTCCTAGTAAAGTGGATACATCATGTCTGATGCACCATCATTCTGGCTGACTCCCTTTAACATTGACGATACCCCCGGAGGGTAATATTTAGCACATTAGCTAGTGGAACGCAGCAATTCTCAACAAAGCGCATTGAAACTGCAAATACTAATACCAATTCATAAAAATCACCGTAGGGGCACGGCACTGCCGTGCCCCTACCCAACGGCAAGGCATAATACAAAAATAAAAAGGGCAGGCTCAAAAGCCTACCCGAAGGATGCGTTTAATGCGAAATTACTGCTTAAGCAACTTTACCAATTGCCTCAGCATCGAGGTTTGCCAAACGGTCTGCAAGTAATTTTTCGAGGCTTTCAAGGGCTTTGGTAAAACCTTTGATACCTTCGTCCAGTTTCTCGCTTGCCATTTTGTCGGCTGCGTGCATTTTGTCGTAATTAGCTTTGTCAACTGTAATTTTTTCAATTGACATGCTTGCAGCTTTGTTGGGGTCGAGTTTGCGGGGAAGGTCGCCGATTGTTGATTGTAACTCTGCTAACAGTTGGGGAGAAATTGTCAGTAAATCGCTACCTGCAAGCTCAGTGATTTCACCAAGATTGCGGAAACTTGCGCCCATTACTTCGGTTTTGTAACCGAATTTCTTGTAATAGTTGTAGATTGTGGTGACAGAAACTACACCAGGGTCTTCTGCGGCAGGATAGCTATCGCGTCCGCTTTCTTTCTTGTACCAGTCGAGGATGCGTCCGACGAAGGGAGAAATCAGAGTTACACCAGCTTCCGCACAGGCGATCGCTTGGTGCAATCCAAATAGTAAAGTCAGGTTACAGTGGATTCCTTCTTTTTCCAAAATCTCGGCTGCACGAATACCTTCCCAAGTAGTAGCGATTTTGATTAAAATCCGTTCTTTGGAAATGCCTGCTGCTTCGTACTGGGCAATCAATTCGTGAGCTTTATTAACTGTAGCTGCGGTATCGTAGGACAAACGTGCGTCAACTTCTGTGGAAACGCGACCGGGAATGATTTCCAAAATCTTTAAGCCGAAGGCAACCGCTAAACGGTCAAAAGCCAAAGTCAGGATGGATGCTACCGTTGCACTTGCACCGAGGTCTTTTTTTGCCTTCAGTAAAGTGTCGTCAACAATGCCTTGATATTCGGGCATTTGTGCGGCAGCAGTGATGAGGGAGGGGTTTGTGGTTGCATCGCGGGGGGTGAACTTTGCGATCGCGCTGATATCGCCCGTATCTGCAACTACTACGGTCATTTTCCGTAGTTGTTCTAGTAAATTATTAGACATAACATACCTCAGTTAGTTGTTTGATTCGGACTTACAGAATTTGTCTATATTCCATATAATCCGGGGATTGATGGTAATGGGTAATTGGCTTGTAGCAATAAAATTTTAGCTGTTATTACTGATTACCAATCGCACATTTATACTTATTTTCAAAGTCATGTGTTATCCCCTCCAGCCCTATTCTAGGCATGGCATCGCAAAATTGGTTGTGTATTTGTATGCAGTTTTATTAAATCATCTTGCATTTTTCGCTGCCTCGAATCGAGTTAGCAAAAGGTTTTGAAGGCTATTATAAAAAGTCAAGGTCAGATTTGCAGCAATAATTTTAAGGATTTATTCGGGATTGATAAGTAATATTAAATCTGGATTATTTAGCTACGGTAGAGGACGCTGGCGAATATTAGAGCGCTCCACTACCGTAAACCGCTTCTCAAATTGCAATTCTTCTATCTGTAATAAATTTAACAACAGTGTGGCTGGCTCCTCTGGAGTCTGTGGACGAAACCGCAGATAAATTACACCCGTTGGTGATGGTAACCTGAAGCGATAGATGAGTTCGCCGTAGTCGCTATCAAAGGTTAAAATTACCCGTTGCTCATTAACCGCACGAGTTAAAACCTCTGTATCTTCAACACCTGGAGAATCCTCAGTCACCGAAGCTATATTATAGCCGGCTTCTCGTAGCAACCGCACGCTTGGTAATGGGAAGTTTTCATTCGCCAAAAACCGCATTACCTACCCTCAACAGAAAGCAACGGCATATAGAATACATCGTCTTTGAGACAATCCGCCGCAAACGCGAACACGGCTTGAATTCCTATAGCGCTGAGAGTTGGGTAGCTTTCCAAGACTTGCTGTTGGGTCCAACCTTCGGAAAATAACCCGATAATGAATTCTACGGATAGCCGCGTCCCTTTAATTACAGGCTTTCCCAGCAAAATTTTTGGGTCTGAGTGAATATAAGTTTTCCAATCCATACTAATTTACATTTATAGTGTTTCTGTTTCATCTATTTTAAATATATTTAATTCACAACCCAAAAAATGTAGGGGCACAACAATGTTGTGCCCCCTGTCCTAAGTATTCCTTACGAAATGCCTTCTTTCTGTGCCATCGACAACATTAAGTCAACTACTCGATTTGAGTAGCCCCATTCGTTGTCATACCACGACACTATCTTGAAGAAGTTTGAATTTAATTCAATTCCAGCACCCGCGTCGAAAACACTCGAACGCAATTCACCCTGAAAATCCGTAGAGACTACATCTTCATCAGTGTATCCTAAAATACCTTTTAATGCACCCTCTGAAGCAGATTTCATTGCCGCACAAATTTCTTTGTAACTAGTTGATTTCGCCGTCTTGAAAGTCAAATCAACTACAGATACATCAGGTGTGGGGACGCGAAGCGCCATACCCGTGAGCTTTCCTTTCAATTCTGGTAACACTAATGCAACAGCTTTGGCTGCACCTGTAGAGGAAGGAATAATATTTTGTGCCGCACCGCGACCACCTCGCCAGTCTTTTTTGCTGGGACCATCAACAGTGGGCTGGGTTGCGGTCATTGCGTGGACTGTGGTCATTAAACCTTCGGCTAACCCAAAGTTATCTTGAATGACCTTCGCAATCGGAGCCAAACAATTTGTTGTACAGCTTGCATTCGAGACGATTGTATGATGTGCCGGGTCAAATAAGTTATGATTCACACCAACAACAAAAGTTTGTACCTTTTCGGGGTCTTTGGTAGGTGCGGAAATGATAACCCGCTTTGCACCTGCTTTGAGGTGGTTTGATGCTCCTTCAAAGTCGGTGAAAAAGCCCGTAGATTCAACTACATAGTCTGCACCTAATTTACTCCAGGGTAATTCGGCGGGGTTGCGAACAGCCATGCAGGGAATAAATCGACCATCAACAACAATACCATCGGGTTTTGCCTCGACTGTACCTTTGTACGTGCCGTGAGTCGAGTCATATTTTAATAAATAGGCGAGGTTATCAGGTGGTACGAGGTCATTAATGCCAACAAATTCAACATTGGGATTTGCAATACCAGCACGAAAGACCAAGCGTCCAATCCGTCCAAATCCGTTAATACCAACTTTCAACTTAGCCAAGTTTTATCCTCCTTTTACTGCATCAACCGAGAATTAAGCGTGTATAGGTTTTAATCGGTCGGTTGTCATTGGTCAGTTGTCAATTGTTAGTTGTCATTGGTCAGTTGTCAGTTGTTAGTTGTTGTTTGATATCAATCCTGGACTAACGACCAAGGACTAACGACTAATGACCAAGGACTAACGACGAGTACAAGCTTTTTCTTGCGAATGGTGAGAATGCAGCGAAATAATTTTCAGTTTCAGTCACGATTTCTGACTAAAACAATCGTGACAGGATGTTTCGGCTAAAACGAATTTAGTTGATATGTTTTAAGATTTTGGGGAGTGGAGGGAGATAAATTAATAATTCCTAACTCTAGCCCTATCAAGGTGGGTCAAAATACTCAACAAAAGATCCCTCCCTAATCTCTTCACTCTGTGTTCTCTGCGCCTCAGTGGTAAAATAAAATGCTTCTTTATTACCACAGAGTCACGGAGGGCACAGAGAAATAAAAGAAACTTTAATAGTCACCTTGACAGAGTTACTCTCTACTCCCCCCTCTTCTTCAACTTCCCTCGTGTCCTACATTCGTATCGACACCGATATCTTCCCATTTCCAATCGCGGATTTCGGGCATATCTTCGCCGTGTTGGGTAATATAAAGGTTGTGTTCGATAAGCTTATCTTGCAGCATTTGCTTCACATATGCAGCAGTATTACCGAGATGAGATACTCGGTTGATAACGTCCATGACTAAATGAAATCTATCTAAATCGTTCAATACCACCATATCAAACGGGGTCGTCGTAGTTCCTTCTTCCTTATAACCGCGAACGTGCAAGTTACTATGGTTGGTGCGACGGTAGGTCAAACGATGAATTAACCAAGGATAGCCGTGATAAGCGAAAATAATCGGCTTGTCTTTGGTAAAAATCATGTCAAAGTCTTTATCTGACAAACCATGCGGGTGTTCGCTAGCTGGTTGCAGTTTCATCAAGTCAACCACGTTAACGACACGAACCTTTAACTCTGGCAAATGATGCCGCATAATATCCACAGCAGCTAAAGTTTCCAACGTTGGCACATCGCCCGCACATGCCATAATTACATCAGGTTCGCTGCCTTTGTCGTTGCTTGCCCATTCCCAAATTCCAATTCCCTTGGTACAGTGCTTAATCGCTGCGTCCATATCGAGGTATTGCAACGCAGGCTGTTTTCCAGCGACGATGACATTTACATAGTGACGGCTTTGTAAACAATGGTCTGTTACTGATAGCAAACAATTCGCGTCGGGTGGTAAATATACGCGAATAATTTCCGGTTTTTTGTTAACTACGTGGTCGATAAAACCCGGGTCTTGGTGCGAAAACCCGTTGTGGTCTTGCCGCCAAACGTGCGATGTTAGTAAATAATTGAGCGAAGGAATTGGTCGCCGCCAAGGAATATCGAGTGTCGTTTTTAACCATTTGGCATGTTGGTTAAACATTGAGTCGATGATGTGGATAAATGCTTCGTAGCAAGAGAATAAACCGTGACGACCTGTAAGCAAATATCCCTCTAACCAACCCTGACAAGTATGTTCGCTGAGAATTTCCATCACCCGACCGTCAGGGGAAAGGTGTTCGTCTTCAGGAATTGTTTCTGCATCCCAAGTTCGATTGGTAACTTCAAATACCGCATCGAGTCGGTTTGATTGGGTTTCATCGGGTCCAAAGATTCGGAAGTTGTTGAAATCCTGATTCAGACTCATTACATCCCGCAGGAATTTCCCCATTACCTTGGTAGCTTCTCCAACCGTCGCACCCGGTTTCGGTACATCCACTGCATACTCTGCAAATTCTGGCATCCTCAACTGACGCATTAAAACCCCACCATTCGCATGGGGATTATCTCCCATGCGTCGCTGTCCTTTCGGTGCAAGTTCCGCAAGTTCGGGAAGCAATTTACCTTGTTGGTCGAATAATTCTTCGGGTTTGTAGCTTCGCATCCACTGTTCGAGAAGCTTAATGTGTTCGGGTTTGCTAGCTAATTCCCCAAATGGAACTTGGTGCGATCGCCAAAAATCCTCTGTTTTCTTTCCATCGACTTCCTTGGGTCCCGTCCATCCCTTCGGACTTCGGAGAATAATCATCGGGTATTGAACGCGCTTGGTAAATCCATGTACCCGCGCTTCCCTTTGGATACCTTTAATTTCCTCCATTACGGTATCTAAAGTTGCTGCCATTTGTTGATGCATTGTCGCAGGGTCGGAACCTTCAACGAAGTAAGGTTTATAACCGTAGCCAACAAACAAACTTTCGAGTTCTTCATGACTCAAACGCGCTAGCACCGTAGGATTAGCTATTTTATACCCGTTTAAATGTAAAATTGGTAACACCGCACCATCACGCACGGGGTTGATGAACTTGTTTGAGTGCCAGCTAGTTGCTAGAGGTCCCGTTTCTGCTTCCCCGTCACCGACAACGCAAGCAACCAGTAAGTCGGGGTTATCAAAAGCTGCACCGTAAGCATGGGATAGCGCATAACCAAGTTCTCCACCTTCGTGTATTGAACCGGGGGTTTCGGGTGCAACGTGACTGGGAATTCCACCAGGGAATGAAAACTGCTTAAATAAGCGTTGCATTCCGCCCGCATCTTGGGAGATATTCGGGTAATATTCGCTGTATGTTCCTTCCAAGTAAGTATTTGCCACCAGTCCGGGTCCACCATGACCGGGACCTGCGATGTAAATCGCGCTTTGGTCGTATTTTTTAATAATCCGGTTGAGGTGAACGTAGATAAAGTTCAAACCGGGTGTTGTTCCCCAATGTCCAAGGAGTCGGGGTTTGACATGTTCGAGTCTTAAGGGTTCCTTGAGAAGCGGGTTATCGAGGAGGTATATTTGACCAACAGATAGATAATTTGCAGCACGCCAATAAGCGTTAATCTTGTTTAGTTCTTCGTCAGTTAAAGGTCTTAATTCGGGCGAAATTGCTAAAGTCATATCTTAACCTGGTAGCGAATCGATATGGACAGGTGATTTCGTCCGTAAGTTTAGTCGCAAGTGCTTCGGGTTGCATCCCACCCATGAGGAGTATTTCTATAAAAATAATTGGAAATATCGACAATCAAATAGCTGGCGCGATTATTGAGTCTTAGCTCTTTACCATAAAATGTGGTTGATAACCTCTCTCCAAGGTTAGTAAATTACGTATACGGTTCAGTTAAGAATTATTGGGCATTATAATCCTGTAGAGACTATCGTATTTCGCGTCTCTAGACTGGGTTATTAGCCCCCCTTTTTAAGGCTTGTCATTACCAACATGTTTCATACAATCAAATCGCGCTAAAACTATTATCCCGCCTGGGATTGCAAATCCCAGGCTCATAGCATAAGTCCGTTAAAACGGACTTAAAAGTAAATTCAGTCAGATTCATCTGACTTCTGCTATTAGCCAACGGTTTACAACCGTTGGCGGGATAAGAGTTTACGAGATTAGTTAAATATTGGTAATGACAAGCTTTTTAAGGGGGGTTAGGGGGATCGAAATATCGTTCTCCCAAATCCTCAATTAGGCATTTCATCAATGCTGCGCGGCTCAACTCGTGGAGAAAAGTTCATCTCGTGGCGGTAACGCGAAGAGGCTTCATAGGCTTTGATGCGTACCCGCTGGATGGAACCAAGCGGTCGATGCTCTGGGATACAGTGCCAGGGATTAAACGATAATACCTCATCAACGTAGACGCGACGTCCTGGACTGTACGCTTCCTGCTGCGGAATAGTTAGCTTTGCGATCGCACGGTACTGACTCTCGTCCTCCGACCAACGAATCGCCGCATCCTCTACTGGCATCCGTTCTAGATTCGTGCAAAGCTGGGCACGCAATTCGTACTCGGCACAGTTATCGCGGAAAAATTCGACGACCAAATCTTTGAGAGCAGAAGGGTTATCTGTTTTGATATGCTGTCCAATCAGGGGAATTAAACTCTGTGACACGGGGACGGCGTTGATTTTGGCGATGTAGTCTCCGTAGCGAAGCGCCGCCATACTGTAGAATGTCTCACCTAATATATGAGTTTCGGGCTTTGTATACCCCAAAGCAGTAGGGTGTAGTTCTATACCGACTTTTTCGGTAACGGTATTTAGGGTGCGAAGGGCAGTAGTCATGACTTGCTGTACCTCTTCGGGAGTCTTGGTAATAACTTTTTCCTGTATCAACTGTTGAATCAGGTAGGTTGAGACATTACCAGTTGGCATGACGGGGTGATTGTTGAGCAAGAAGTCTTGAGTAAGCGCGTCCGCTTCCTGTTCCAGAACTTTACACCCTTCGACCCCAATGACTTTTAGAGCCATGCCGCGAAAAGCCGATACCCCGTCGGGCGTAATGTCGCCTGGGGCTGTCGAGAACCGAATGATGACGGGGTAAGTTTGAGGGAGGCGAAACAACCCCTGAGCTAACGCTATAGGCAAATTGTCATAGATTTTAAGCTCTCCCTTGAGGGCACCGTGACTCTTGGCGTGCGCGTCGCGTAGCGCGTGGCGGTGCTTCTCAAATACAATGCGCCGCATCCGGTCAAGGGAGGCGATGGTTTCGTCAATGAGCCTTTCCTCATCAGGTTGCTTAACTTCTACGTCGTCAAAGTATCGGACGTATGACTCGTGTTGATTCGACATGAACGCTCCTGATTATGGATTTCTAGATTGGGGAATAATCGCGTAGGTAATCAAATATTACTGGCGGAAAGATGATTCATTAATTTATTTATATAAGGTCAGTACCAAATACCTGTCCTACACTTAATCGCATCCCGTTGACAAAATCCCAACCTGACTGGGGACGCTTGCCTGCGGGTTGAACTTCTCTAAGCAACAATAAACCATCTCCAGTTTGTATCAATGCCCCCATACCTTTAACAATACTGGCTACTTCTCCAGGCTTTTTCAATGTTGATAATTCGGGTAACTTTTGTTGTAATTCCTGTAATTCTACTGGTAGTTCCGTTACATTTGCATTCAAGGGAACAGTAGCAGTAACTTTTAGCGGTTGATTATCCAAGGTCGTAATGCAGTTGGGGTAAAAGCCTCGAATTTGATTGTGTAACTGGATTGCGCTTTTTGACCAATCTAATTTATAGTCTTCTTTTTTAATTAACGGTGCATAGGTTGCCAGGGAATTATCTTGAGGAATAGCTTGAATTTTGCCCGTTTCTAACTGGAGAATTGTTTCTACGAGTAAATCTGCACCTAATGTTGCCAGGGAATCAGCTAAAGTCTGGGCATTATCCAACAAGCTAATTGGTGTTGTGGCTTTGAGTAACATTGCTCCGGTGTCCATCCCAGCATCCATTAACATTGTTGTGATGCCCGTTTCTTTTTCACCGTTATATAAACACCACTGAATGGGTGCAGCACCTCGATAAGTAGGTAAAATCGAACCATGCACGTTAATACAGCCAAGTTTGGGGATATCGAGAATCTCTTGCGAGAGGATTTGTCCGTAAGCGATAACGACGAATAAATCTGCACCAGATTGTTTCAGTAAGGTTAAGGTTTCTTCATCTTTCTTGATTCGTTGGGGTTGCCAAACAGGTAGATTATGATTTAACGCCAGGTTTTTAATCGGTGAGGGTGTTAATTTATTCCCACGCTCTCGGCGTTTATCGGGTTGAGTGACAGTTGCTAAAACTTCAAAATTTGGATAATTAAGTAATTTATCGAGAGTTGGAACAGCAAACTGTGGTGTACCAAAAAATACTACTTTCATCAAATTTAAGGTCTCATATAGCGATTATTAATAACTTGTAACTGATTGAAAATGTCTTTACGATCGCAAAAAAATAATGATTCCCGCTAAGTTGTTTTTTTAGAGACGCGACCTGATTAGGTATAGAGTACAATACTCAATTCTCTGAGTCACCTGTGCCATAAATCTATGGTTCCGCAGCGATCGCTTCGAGTGGCAGCTACTGACTGCGTTCGTATTGCCGTCCTGCATTTCAAGTTCTAATTCTAAGCAATAAAAATTGTTGAAAGATAATTTTTAACATTATTATAATCAAAAGTAAAGTTTTTATTAAGTAATCTAGAAGTATCGATAGTTATAATAAATACAGTATTTTTACAGTTGCTTGCTTGCATAAGACTTGATTTATGAAGTTAGCAATATACATAATAGGAAATTTCGATATTCTCAAGGGAATATCTTTGCTCAATAGGGGACAAAATCTCACCGAGTAAGGTTATAATAAATTCACTATTGGCTACAAAGCAAATCTTTGTGAGCCGATGTTATGCTTCTACCAAATTCATATTTTGAGTAACAATAGTCACGAAAGTTGATTTCACTGCACTTAATTACTCAAGTTGATTTTTATGCATTTACCCGGATTGAACTGAATTATCTCAGGTTTAGATATTAATATTTGGCTCGTGGTTATAACTAGTAAAGCTGTAAAGCTTTTTGCATTTTATTTAAGATGCGATGCTAGCAGCCACTGCTGCTAGCAAGGAGTATCGATTTTTAGACGAATCCCCTTCCGCTTGCGAGACCAATTGCTAGTGATGTGTTAAAACAATGTTTTTAAATCGGCTTAGACATTTTTTGAAATGCCTGCCTTGAGATTAAAATCGGACTTTTAGCGCAATCGACGTTTATAGCGTCATGGCAAAGCCTTCCACGGGTAGGGTAAAGTCTGTCCTCCTTGGCATTTATGTCATGGACGGTAAGACAGGTCGTCTACTATCAATACGATCGAAACTAGTTGGTTTAATTTAATTTTGAAGAGAGCATATACTTGAGCATGGTGCATTAGTTGCTTGACGATACTCATAATCGAGTCTTCATACGGGCAATTGCGGCATTAATTTTTTCTACCAAGTATTCACAAGACAAATTAGAATAGTGTCTAATCAATTTAGAGTGGTGTAGCCCGTGACACATAATTTTTGTAAAGCTATGCAAAATTTGAGCAAATAATCTCGTTAAAAGATTTAGTTCGCTGTTATACATAGTAGTCATAGCTTGCCCATTTCTGTCCTAAGGCATTGCTCTTCACACAGCAACCCCTTCCTAGAGAGTCAACAGATGCTGAAAATCCTTTTGTTGTCGGGATGGTTCCGCGTAAAACCATTCCTCAAGTACGCAGTAGTTGTGATGCTAATCGCGCCCCTAGTGGTAGCGAGCAATCACTCTACCTCAGCAACACAGTCAGAAGTAGTAGCAAGCTCCGAAGCAATCGCCAATACAAATCAAAATAACCCTACGCCAACACAGATCGACGTTGGCGCTAGCTTAAATCAATCAGAGTCAAATCAAAATGACTCATTGGCACAAAAATCGACGGAAATACCAATGCAGATGGCTGCTGTCGTTGAACCACAACTTTTAGCGCCAGATAGATTCGCGTCAGATGGAAATGATTCGTCCAGAGAAAATAATGATATACCCCAACACGATCCATTATCAGCAGTTGAGTTAGTTCCATCCCCGAAGGAAGAAATCTTCCGTAGCGAAGTTTCTACTCCTACAAGTCAAAGCGATTTAATTCAAAAGCTCAAAGCTGCCAGAAATAAGGCTTTGACAGCAGCAGATTCGCTATATGCAGCGAGTAACGTTTCTCCAAGGGAATCGCAGCCAAGTACAATCGAAACGCCTGTAACCCAACCGGATGAAGCGATGCAACAAGCCTCGGAAGATCCATTGGGCAGTGCTTATCCGATTCCAATGAAATGGATTACAGCTACTACTGAATCAATGGCACCTAGAGGTGGTGGCGTGCGCTACTACCGTAGCGTACCTGTCGTATCACCGGATGGTCGGTACGCGGTTTACAGCCGCGTGCAATTAGAAGTAAAACCTGAAATGCACAACAGTCGCGTCAGCAGTGTTTTATTCATCGAAGACCGACAAACCAAAAAATTGCGGGTTGTTTCATCGACTTCGCGTAACAGCGACGTTTTAATTAATGTCAAAGCCGAACCGGATGCAAATCGGGAAGGAACAATCGGGGTATTAGTTCCCGTCAGTTGGTCGCAAGGTGGCGATCGCTTTCTAGCACGCCGATTTGAAGGGGTAATGAATACATCAGATGTAATGGATTACGCAGTAGTTTGGCATCGTGACAAAAATTACACCAATACCGTTGGTCCGGCATATCAAGAAAGCGACCATGAGAAAATTTCAATTTTGTTAGGTTGGAGTAAGTCTCAGCCCAATCACGCATTATTCCGTACAGGTGAAATGGGAGATGAAAATTGGCCCCTCGTCACTGTCGCGGATGATGGTAAAACTACAAGTGCAGCCGATGTAGATCAACCTGTAACTTTTGGCAATCAAGCTGTAGAAGTTTGGGCAGGTCCGCAAGTTGCTTATCGTTAATTGAATAGTTTAATCGAATCAATCCCGTTCTCGCCTTGCGGTGGAACGGGATTTTATTATGTTGAAATTTTTAATTAGGTAGGTAGCTGGGAAAAATCATTATTAGGGAGTAGGGAGTAGGATTCTTCCTTCTTCAATACTTCGACATTAAAAAGAAAATTACTGGCGGTAGCTAATAGATGATAACTAAATAGCTATAAAATTAAGCTACTAGCTATTAACTATTAGCTGCGAGCATCCGAATTGAGTTATTCAAGGCGATGGTGGCTGTTCGACTTCTTTCGCTCCATTAGTCAGTACAAGCTGACGCTGATTTGGCTCGAATCGATATCCTTGCTCCTGCATGATACTTCTTCTTTGGCGCGAGTCGAAGTTACGGTTAAATTCTGACTGTAATGTATCTACCCGTGTTTCCATCAACTTGACTTCAGTACGGATGGTACGTAACTTTTCTTGCTGCGACCAATGGTAAGGTAAAAGCTGTATTAAAGCAGATATGGCAGCAGCCGAAATGGCAATATTAACTCCTATTTTCGCTGTTGTTTCGATTGCCACGATTTGATAGGAACGCTGCCGAAGATGCCGATGCAGTCTCGGAGTCGAAGCGCGTTTCGGTGCGGGTTGTTGTAGCTTTGGTCTCGAAGGTTGAACTGCATTCATAAATATTAAGAGTAACCTCACTAAAGGAACATTTGTACTATTAAGAAAAAGCGGTATTTACTCCCAACAAAATTTACTTCGACCTGGACTTCAAGGCAAAGTCTTCAAAAGGTTTGAAATACAAAGCTTTTAGCTCAGAATGGTAAAGTAATGGCTTCGGCGCTCGTTGTATTATAATCAGTTTTATTTTACAGATTGCGCTGTTCTTTTGCTGCCATATTACTGTATTTTTGAGATTTTGCTACGGTGATTCCACTGTCAAACAAATAAACCTGGCAGTTTTGAGTAAGTATTTCTACGAAAATTACAGAATTAGTCCGCAAAAATCGCCGAAATCACCGCAAACTGCCAGGTTTTCATGCTTTAAAAAAAGAAACAAGTTAGTTCTTGTACAGTTCGCTTGCTAAACGCCAAGCCAAGAAGCCTGGAATTAGAGCGACGAGAAGGGCAATGTAGACTTGAGTATCAGATATTGACATGGTTTGAAGCCTCCTATTACCAGCTAAATTTTAAATACTTTTACTACTTTTCACCTTTTTGACCGGAATAGGGAATAGCTTGTTACAAGATGCAACAAATTGTTTCGTAGTTAGGATTAATTGATAGTAATAATTAGTTAATTGTCAAGAGCTATTTAAACAATTTTCATAAATACATCATGTACTTAGGAATTGATTTTGGGACTTCAGGAGCAAGGTGTGCAGTCATCGATGAGTCTTTGAAAATTCGGTTTGAGGGACGCGAAGCGTTTGAGATGGCTAATTGTGAAGATTTGGCTGCTTGTTGGCGCTTCGCCTTATTTGCTTTGTTCGAGCAAATTCCTGTGGATTTGAGGCAAAGAATCAAAGCGATCGCAATTAATGGAACTTCTTCGACTGTAATGTTATGCTCTAGCACTGGCGAACCTATAGATACGCCACTTTTGTACAACGATTCGCGTGGTGCATCTGTACTAGAGAGATTGAGAAATATAGCACCAGCCAATCATGTGGTATTAAGTGCGACTTCGAGCCTCGCAAAATTGCTGTGGATGTTGCAATTACCGACATTGTCGCAAGCTAAACATTTTTTGCATCAAGCCGATTGGTTGGCATTTTTACTGCACGGGCGATTAGGTATTAGCGATTACCATAATGCGTTGAAATTGGGGTACGATGTTGAAAATTTAAAGTATCCCGAATGGATCGAAAAGCTTTTGCTGCCGATTGAACTGCCTAAAGTGTTGGTTCCGGGGAATGCGATCGCGTTTATAACTCCTGAAATAGCAGCTAACTTTGGCTTACCTAAAGATTGCGTCGTCTGTGCGGGTACAACCGATAGTATCGCCGCATTCCTGGCTAGTGGAGCAAAATCGCTCGGAGAAGCTGTCACTTCCCTTGGTTCTACCCTCGCTATCAAGTTATTAAGCCGGAAGCGGATTGATAATTCACAATACGGTATTTACAGCCATCGGTTTCCCTGTTTTGATGAGACTACACAAGAAACATTATGGCTGGTTGGCGGCGCTTCTAATACGGGTGGTGCGGTATTGCGGCAGTTTTTCTCAAATGCTCAGTTAGAACGTCTTAGTGGGGAAATTGATGGAGCCACAAGCAGCAAATTTGATTACTACCCACTGCTTAAACCAGGGGAACGTTTTCCTATTAACGATGCCAATCTTCAGCCGCGACTCGAACCTCGCCCCGAAAGCGATACAGAATTTTTACATGGCTTATTAGAAGGTATTGCCCGCATCGAAGCGCGTGGGTACGAATTATTACAGGAACTAGGTGCAGACAAATTAAGCCGCGTTTATACGGCTGGTGGTGGTGCTGCAAATGCAACATGGACGAATATTCGCGCTTCGTATTTAAAAGTGAGTGTTGAGCCATCGATTAATACTGAAGCTGCTTATGGAACAGCGCTTTTGGCAATGCGGGGGAAAGTTAGGAGTTCTTGTGTTAGGAGTTCTTGTGTTAGGATTTAAACTTTTTTCCTCTACTGCCTAACTTTACGACTTCTTCGCAAATATCTTCAATTTCAGTATGTACACCAGTGACAATTGAAATATAAAGGGCTGATACTAAGGTAGTTAGACACTGGGCGTAATGGTTCCAGGTTAATTATCTGGGCAGCAATTCGGGATGGATGCTTTGCTACAAGCCAATAGCATCTGTCCCTTTAATTATAGAAATACAGTTTTTTCGTAAGGCGTAGGGGCACAGCACAGAATAGCCCCTACTGTGTATTGTACCCAAACGAGAACTGCCATAATAATATTAACTGAATACGTTCGTGTAAATTTTTAGCTAATAATGTTTTTCGATTACGAGTTGCAAGTAGGTAGGCGCTAAAAAAAAACGAAGTATGTAACGAAACGTAAAATCACCTAAAATCCTCTTCACTACCGCCTACTGCCTACTCCCTAACCCTAATAATGATTTTTGCCACCAACCTACTTACTGGATTAGTCAAATTCATTTGTGCAATTAAATTCTTGAAATATTAACAGTATCTTCATCTAGCTGCGGACGAAACTACGTTAGTATTACTTACTAATTTTTAATTTGTATTGGTTGTATATGAACCAGAAACTAATGCCTGAGATAACTAAATGGCATAGAAAAAAAATCACCAAAATTATCAATACTGTACGCAATCAACCCTTAAATTGGATTTTGAATCGTAATTTAAAAAAAAGGACAATTATCGGATTTTTACTAGCAACTACCGCCGGATTGATTGCTTCATTTGTAGTTGTAACGCATTTAGCGGTTAGTGAAATACCTGCGAAAACTCACCAAACATCTTGGATAGGTAATACTTTCGGCAATAACGAAAAATGGGTACAAATGCGAATTCAGGGAATGTATGTAAGCGAGGATGGAACAGTTTATACAAATAGTCATTGGGATGAAGGAACTAGGGAAGCTGGAATTTATAAAAATGGCGATGCTGTAGGTAGAGTTGAAGATTTACACGGTTGGGGAAGACTGGGTGGTATTGCGGTGACAGCGGATAGTAAACATATTTATGTTGCCATGCAGCAATCGCACAGCGGTCATCCAGGTCAAGACTATCCACCAGGAAAAACTAATTGGCGTTGCGTGCGACGCTACGATTTAAAGGGAAAACCTGCACCGTTTCCTGGGGGACGCGGTTGGGATAAAAGCATGTTAATCGTCAGCATGAAAAACGAGGTTACAGGACTGACGACTGATGAAAGTAGATTGTATGTCAGCGAACAAGGTGCGAACCGGGTTCATATTTACGATAAGAAGACGCTGAAATTATTAAGTAGTTTTTCATCTCCCAATCCAGGACAAATAGCCTTTGACAAACAGGGCAAGCTATGGGTAACTCAAGCCAAAAATGGCGGTACTCCTGGTAAAGTTCTGCGCTATTCCAAAACAGGGAAATTGTTACCCGAAGTAATTACCCAGGTCAGCAATCCCAGTGCGATCGCCGTAGATAATAAAAATAGGTTGTTAATTGCCGATAACGGTTCTCGCCAGCAAATACTTATCTACAATATTGCTAACACAACTCAAGTCGGCACATTTGGCGTAAAGGGTGGAATTAATACGAGTGTTTCCGGTGAAATCAAAGATTTAAAATTTTACGGGATTAACGGAGTCGGAAGCGATCGCAGTGGTAATATCTACGTTGCAAATGACGGTTTTAATCATTCGGGGGTGGATTTGCGAAAACTTTCCCCAAATGGGAAGTTGGAATGGCAATTATTGGGGTTACATTTTATCGATAATGCTGATGTCGATCCTGCTACTGATGGCAAAAGCGTTTTCACCAAGCAAGAACGTTTTGCGATGGACTACAGCAAACCACCTGGTAAGCAATGGACTTATAAAGCTTACACTCTCAATCCATTTAAATATCCTCAAGACCCACGCTTGCATACTGCACCCGATGCAACCTTAATTCGTCGCATTCGAGGCAAGCGGTTTATGTTTTTGATGGATATGTATGGTGGGATAGTGCAAATTTACCGCTTTAATCAAGCTACTGATGGTGAGGTAGCGATTCCATCTGGACTTTTAGTTGGTACGAGGGGAGACGAAAAACCTGTATTTGATGGCAATTGGTTGCCCAGTCAACCTGCATCAGGTGAATGGATTTGGCGCGATAAAAACGGTAATGGTAAGTTTGAAAGCGGTGAATACGACCGCAGCAAAGACCATCCTTATATTGGGGGATGGTGGGTTGATAGCAAAGGCGATATTTGGAAAAGTTTACGTACTCAAGATGGTGTCGGTATTCGTCATTATCCACTCCAAGGAATCGACGAGCGCGGAAATCTCATCTACAGTTACAAATCAATGCAAAAGCAAACGCATCCCAGCTTTTTTACCGATTTGCGACGGATTGAATATTTCCCTGAAACCGACACCATGTACTTATCGGGTTTTACAAAAGAACATCCGGCAATCAATGGAGATTATGCCAAGTTAATCGGTTCAGAAATTGTCCGCGTTGACAATTGGAGTAAAAACAATCGTAAACCACGCTGGCGAATTGTCTTGCCAACTGACAGTAGCGCACCCCCCGAAGTGTTGACTCCAACCGCGATGAGTGTTGCCGGTGATTACGTGTTTGTCACTACCGTAAAAACTTGGGAAACCCATGTATATAGTGTGTCTACTGGTAAGCTGGTGCGGACATTAAAACCAGGTGCGGAAGTTTCGGGTCAACTTGGTTGGGTTGATATTGCCTATGGGATTCGCGCTTTTCGACGTTCTAATGGCGAATATTTGGTGTTTCTTGAGGATGATTTGAAAGCGAAGGTGATTATGTATCGGATGAAATAATGAACAATTAGAGACGCGAAATTTCGCGTCTCTACATAATATAAATTACAGTACTGCATCCGCAGATTTTTTGAATTTTGGAAAAGTTTGTACTGCCGAACGAAGCGTACTCACAAAATTCTCAGCATAACGACGTGTCGAAAACTCTAGGGCGCGTTTTCTCGCTGCGATCGCCATCTGACTTGCAAATTCGCTGTCATCTAAATATCTGATAACTGCATTAGCTAGAGCATCGGCATTCCCATAAGGTGTAAGTAACCCGTCTGCACCGTCTGTAATAATCTCCGTCGGACCTCCTGCATCACCAGCAATTACAGGTTTACCCAATGCCATTGCTTCAATAATGACAATTCCAAACGGTTCTTTATCGGAAGCATGAACAAATACGTCCATTGCTTGCACCCACTCTGGAACATTTTGCTGCAATCCAGCCATAATGACTTTTTCTTGCAATCCTAAATCAGCAATTTGAGTCTTGACAAAATCTTCGTAATCTGGCTCAAAAGCGTGTTTTCCTCCAATGACAACGCAATGAGCATCTGGATGTTTCTGCAAAATTTGTGGCATCGCTTCAACAAGAACATGCATCCCCTTCCAACGCTGCAATCGTCCCACAATTCCAATTATTGCACCATGTTCGGGCAAACCCAACTTACGCCGAGCTTCAGTGGGCGAAGGTAGAATAGTTGGGTCAAAACGATTGAGTTCTACACCTGGGTAAACTAAAGGTGTCGGTCTATGGGGAAAAATCCGCGATTGCGCTTCTTTTCCATCTTTGGATAGCGTAATAACTGCACGCGATGGGATGAGAGTTGCCAACCGTACCAAGAAAGCCTGGTCGTAGGGTACTTCCAACTGATACCAAACCGCAGGAATACCCGCTAAAATTGCCGATAAACCTCCCAATAAATGGGTAATCCACATCCAGTTAACTATCGCATCGACCTTTTCGCGCCGTGCGATCGCAGCAATCCGAAAAGCTGCCACAATAAAACGGTGAACTTCCCGCAAACGACCGCTGAGAACAACCCTCGTATCAATTCCTAATTTCCTCACCTGTTCGACCATTGGTCCGTCTTCTAAAAATATTACCAACCACTCAATGCCCAAGTCTCGACCTTGGCGGATCAAGTCCAAAAGCATCATTTCACCGCCACCTCGTTGTTCGCCCAATGGCATATTGATTATGACTTTCATTGCTTAGAAACCTTATTTACGTAATTAATTGCTGTTAAATAAAGAACTGGAATTATGTATTCATCAACCTGCAAACAGTATTTCAATGCCTGTACGCACTTTTGTATGCTTTGCTATAAGCAAAAAATTTGCTTTCGATTGTAATAGTTGCGCGTGTATTTAATTTAACAAAAAGTTATTCAGTTTTTAACGATGTGTATTTAATTAAGTTGAAAAATTGGCTAAGTAGTCAGAAAATTTCGACCTTGCCGAGAAAACCAAATCCCCGACTTCGCAGGAGAAGTCGGGGATTTAACCCTCACAACTTGCTATAACTAAGAAAATACACCATGATAACGGTTCGTCACATTAAATATGAGGAGTGAACCTCCTTTCTTTCTTTGTGTTCTTTGTGGTTTATTTCCTTTCCCCCTAAAATTAATCACAGGTCGCATTCACATTCTGTTTCATAATTTCTGGGGATTCGTTAATTATAAGACTCAAAATTACTTGTCCCCAGCGTTGATTGATTTAAATTAGTTTGGGTCAAATATTGATTGTAAGCGGTTTCATACTCAAATTTTTGCTGTTGATGGTTTTTTTGCCCAGCTAGTGCTAAAGCTGCAAAACCCCACAAGAACATACCGCTAAATCCCAGCATCGTGCTACCAATCGGTAGCGAGGCAATACAAGCAATACTAATCGCACGGGACGCAGTAATAAATGGGTCTCGACGTAAATCGGGTAGCTGTAAAAGTTTGACTAAAACTAACACTAAACCACCTAAATACGGTAAAGCCCCAAACACACCAAGAGTAAAAAGCGTGTCCAAAAAACCGCTATCTACAACTATCGGTTCGAGAATTCCATCCTCATTGACGATAAATGTATTACCGATGCCATTACCTAATCCATTTGAAATCGCCTTAGTTAAACCATCTTCATAAATTTTTTGTCGAACTTTAGCGCTATCATCTTGTTCGAGGTTACTAAAACTTTGCAAGCGAGAGTTAATCGCATCTGCAAATGGCTCCATTGTACTCAAAGGTAAAACGCAAAGCGCCATTAGCAAAATTGTGATTATCAGACGCATTTGTAAACGCGGTCGCATCGAAGCTAGCATTGCCAACAATCCCACAGCCCAACATCCCCACATCGTCCGTACCATCGAGAGTAGGAATGCCAAATAACCGGCTCCTGCTGCTGGTAAACTTAGAAATCCTTTGCCGTTGAACAATAACAATAATCCAGACATCATCATGCAGGCAAACGGACCGCAAGATGCCATCGTACTCCAAACTCGAATTTTTAGAGGTTCGGGATCGCCCATACTTTTGAGCTTGGTGCTGATTAACCATAAGCAATCCCATTCGGGAGCAATTAAATATTGTATGACTCCATATATTCCGGTTATCAGTACACCCCAGAGGAATGTACTTTCGATATTTTTTCGATATTGAGGATAATCGCGCCAGTTGACAAATATATAAAAACTGAAACTCAGTGGTGTCAGCCAGTCGAGAGCCGATCGCGCTGCTGTAAATGGTGATGTTTTAATTAATCCAATCAAAAAGCCATAAAATATCCCTGCAAAAGCCAAAATAAACGGTAAACTCCCTTGACGGTATGACTTAGGTAGGTCTTTGATGACTGTATGAAAAGTAATAAGCGTTACTAAATATTGTGCGACTAAAATAAAACGCGATTCATCAAAACTCGAACGCCAATCGATTAACCGCGAAAGCAGCGGTGTAATGAACCATACCCACCAAAGGAAACCCATATAAAGCAATGGGTATCTTAAGTATAGGAAAATACCCACTGCTATCGATAGGACTACATAACCCGGTCGAAACAAAGAAGCAGCACCAGTGCCAATACCAATTACACAAAAGATGATTAACGCACCAATTGCTAACCATCCCAAAAGTGGATTTCGTTGCACTTCACGAACATTAATGGAAGGATTAGACACTCTATATCACCATTATTATGAAATAAAAACTACTCAGTAGTCGCAACCTGCGGTATTACTACTGTTCGATCTAGCCAACTTTGCCAGCCTTGAGCGCGTCCGCGTATCGATGCTAGCCATTTCTGTTGTGCCATGCGATCGCTTGGTAATAAACGTAATAGTTGTACCAAACCTAGCGCTTCTCGCGTCCCAACCAACAATGCCCAGATCGTAAAGATGATACGTTGGAGTGGTGGAAAATGTTCGAGTAACGCTAGGGTTTCGTTGTGTACTGCATTTGACCAGGCAATACTGTTAAAGCGATCGCGTTTATCTTCATCAAAACGTACCGCCGGGTAGTGGTCAACTGCCACCAATGGGTCGAAAATGATTTTCCAACCTCGGCGGCGTAAGGCGAGATTAAACGCCAATTCAAAGTGAACTTGGGCACCAGTGCCGCGCATCCGCTCATCAAACCGCAGTCCTTCGATAGCGCTGCGACGAAAGCCCATATTCACACCTTTGAGGACATCAACCTCGCGGGCAGTGCCAACACCGAGGTGATGGTTGCCAATTACTCGCCCAAACCACTGCAAGCGACCAACATCTTCGCGTTCGCCTGGTTCTTTGATGCGAGTGCCGATATATTGCCAATCGCGTCCTCCTACTGCCCCGACCTTGACATCGGCAAGAAAATATGCTTCCATGCGTGACAACCAATCTGGGTGGGGTGCGGCATCATCATCGGTAAAGGCGATAATGTCACTTGTGGAAGTGCTAAGACCGAGATTCATTGCGGCAATTACTCCTGGAACCGTGACAGTTACAGTTTGCAGTGGTAAATTATCGCGGCTATAGCTTTCTAAGAATTCCCAGGTTGCAGCATCTGTATCGCGGACAGTAACGATAACTTCATCGACTCGTCGAGTTTGTTTTTTAAGCGCTGCCAAGCACCGTGCGAGATCCGGCGGACGGCGATAAGTCGGTACGATTACGGTGATGCTCATCTGCTAATTCCTCAAACAAATCTACATAGCGTTGTGCTTTGCTGACCCAAGTATTTTGTTCGGCTACAGCACGAGCAGCTGCACCCATTTTGGAACAAAGAGCGCGATCGCCTGCCAAAGTTTTCATTGCATCTGCCAAGGAATCGACATCGTCGGAGTCGGACAAAACAAACCCGCATTCTGGTGTCACAAGTTCTGCACCTCCGGCACTGGTGGCAGTGATGGCAGGTAATCCCGATGCCATTGCTTCAAGTAGTACTAACGTACAAGCTTCGTAGCGCGACGGAAACACGAAGAAATCAACTGCTTGCATAATAGTAGCGATATCGCGGCGATAGCCTGTGAAATGGACGCGATCGCTTAAACCTAGAGATGCTGCCATTTGGGGATAGGGGCTACCTTCAGTGCTTCCCACGACAACAAGATGTAAATTCTGTACTTTCACTAAGGCGTTGAGTACGGTATCCAAGTTTTTGCGATTGGTGCGAATATCGCCTGCAAATAAAGCTAAATCGACTCCTTCTCTTAAGCCCAATTGCTTGCGGTCGGAGACTCCCGGCACAAACTCCTCGATATCAACGCCATTGTGAATGACGTGAATGCGCGAACTTTCGATTCCTAAGTCGTCGATTAACTCGTGTTTAATTTTATCCGATACTGCTACCGACACTTTAGCTTGCCGGAATGCTTGCTGTTCCCAACGGGCATTTAGGGCACTGTAAGCCCAATGATAAAGCCCGTAGAGATTGGGGTTAGTGCGTGCGGTATGTGCGGGAGAACGTTGCCATGATGTATGGACAAACTGCGAAGTATTGACATCTCCTGGTGCTGAGGTGACAGCACCATACACCTGCACTAAGTCGAATTCCGAGCGGTGTTTTGCCAACCATGCCGCACTTTGATTGGAGAACATTATTTCTTTAATCAATGCTGTTGGAAATTTCTCCACATCAAAATGAACCCAGTTAACCAAACTGTTTTCCTGAAGTTCCGCAGCAACTTTCCTTGCTACTAAAGTCACCTGATGACCGCGACGAATCGCTTCGGTGACAATTTCATAGTTTGCCCGACCTTGACCATCACCTTTGATTACATACGGCGTTACTATACAAAGTTTCATAACTATTCCTGGTTGTAAAACAAATATGCTAGATACCCAAAGAAGGTTGCCATAACCTTTGAATGCGAGAACGACGCACAATTTCTGGTAAAGCTTGAATTGTTCCGCGTTTTAATAAATATGCTGTCATATGCACAAAATATACAATTAGGAAAGTTATTAATTTAAATGGATTGGGAAATAAATCTTTATAGCGTTTAATCCCAACATAAAGCCGAGCGGCTTCGACAGATATTTCGTAATTCGTTAAGTTGCCGATATCGGGCACTTGCAGACTGCTTTGACATTCTGTACCCAGATGTATAACTTTTAATTCCGGACAATGCAATATTTTATATCCATTTCGCAATGCTCGCAAACTCAATTCTGCATCTTCATAACCAAAAAAGATATTTTCATCCCATTTCTCTTTTTCAAAAAACCCACGCGGAAATAAGGTAGCATGAATCGCTACTGTTTGGGGTGTATCTGCAACTGCGGTGAAATACCCGCGAAAAGTCAGCTTTCCCGATCGCATTTCCCCTTCTCCTTGAGAACTGCGACTTACACCCGAAAGAATTGTATGGGTTTGTTCTTCAAAAGGCATTTGTTGATACTTTGCGATCGCCTGGGCTATAAAATCAGATTCTACACTGATATCATCATCGATAAAAGCAACAAAATCAGTCTCGGCAATGGGAATTGCATTGACTGCGTTATTACGATTTCCACAAACACCAATACGGGGACCCGATATATAATTTGTCCCTGGATATTTTTGAACTATGTTATGGTTAGTTTGCTGCATTTCCAGATTTTGCGAATCGTCGGAAACAACAACTAAATGCGGTTTTGTACTCGAATTCCAAACTGCTTTAAGACAGGCTTCTAGTTGTTCTGGACGGTTTCTAGTTGTGATGCAAGCTGAGACTCGCATAGTCTTTTCCTCAAATAAATAATAATCGCGCTTTAATTCTAGGTGTATTAGCACATAATATAATTAATCAATACTTATAAAAATATTAAAATTTCGCTGCTATTTTTGGCGATGTAAAACTCAATAATAGTGCCGCAATAGTTCGCAGACTCAACTTTAGCTGCAATGACTGCCAAAAATAGGGACGTGCAAGTTTCGGTTGTTCGGCACGCATTAAACCAATTCCTAAAGTTGTACTAATCCGCCCCCATTGTTGTTTAAAATAAGGATAAAATTCTTGCAAATTCTCATCTCGCATAAACTGTTCGTAACAGAAAATATCGGCTTGAGCTTTGCGAATTTTCGCTTGATAGTTGCGACTACCACTTTGCATAGTGTCAGTTTTTTCGTGGGCGCGATAGTATGTCAATTTTGCTGGATAATAGTAAGCACCACTACCCGAACGACAGCAAAGATAATTTAAGTAAATATCCCACGAACCGCCTACTTCAGAGGGAATACTATCCCAATCGATAACTTCGCGGCGAATCACAGCCGCAGTTGCGGTGGAAACAGCATTATCAACAAGCGCCAATTGATAGAATGGTTGATAAATACCCTCTTTTAAATTAGCTCGTTTGAAGACAATGGAATTTGATTCTGTACCAGCATTATCGATTTTTCCATCCGCATCCATAATATAATGGTCGCAAAAAGCTAAAGCTAAGTTGGAATTAGCTTCGAGAGGGGGAACAAGCTTTTCTAAAAAGTCTGGTTTCCACATATCATCATCAAGTAAACTGGCAACATACTTACCTCGCGCCATTTTAAAAGCTTTGATAGTGTTGGGAAACATCCCGAGGTTGGTTTCGTTACGCGAGAAGCGAATTCGCGCATCGTTAAACGACTCGACTATGGCTTGAGGATTTTCTAGGCTGCAATTGTCGGAAACAATGATTTCGATATTGCGGTACGTTTGTCCAACTGCACTCTCAAGCGCTACCTTTAAATATTCGGGGCGATTATACGTAGGAGTAATAATACTTACTAACGGTTGGGATTTAGTCTCATCTACCATAGACATAATATTATAGATATCCAAAGCTTCGGACTGCTTATTGTAGTTTCTTTTTAAGTTTATGCGCTTTTGAGAAGATTGATTAGATATAAATACGCAGCTAAACAATAGCTTCACATACAAAAAATTATTGTAAAAAATTGAAGTGGAAAGCAGGGTAATAGTTAATCGAGGAAATCTTACCCTGCCATACCCAATTCAAAATGCTGTCATATCCCTTGGGATATGCGACTGCGTCTTTTCGACTGCAACAAGGGGAATGAGACATTTTCCACAAGAATCCGACTAACTGACATCAGGACTTGGGAAGAACAACTATATGCAAGTCCTTGTTTAAGTAACGAAGAGGCTTTGTGTGTATCACCCGAATGGAATAAAGATTCTGCGGCTTCAAGCGCTAAAAATGCACAGTTTTGTCTGCCAACTTTACCAACTTTGCCATGCAACTGACTCGGTAAATACGCCAAAATTGCTTCGACTGTATTAAAGTTTTCTTGAATAAAGCTAGGACTCTTAGCATTTGTAGCGTTATTCGACATTGAGTGTCGCCGCCATTGAGCTAGAGGTTGGGCTTCAAACCACATTGGGTAGTTAGCAAAAACTCTCACCCAAAACTCCCAATCACCACTTAAACCGCAGCGACTGTCCCAACCCCCGATAGTTTCATACACTTGACGACGCACTACTGCTAGTGAAGGTACTGAAATCCGGCAAACCTCAGCAAGTTTTTCAATCCAACCGTTGGGTAAGATACCACTTTGAGGTAATTCTAAATCGGAAAACCCCTCCCAATTACAGTTTTCATCTATAAGGATGCTACGACAAAACGCTGCACCAAGATTAGGATATTCAACAAAAGGTTGTGCCATCTTTTCATAAAAACCCGGAAGCAGACAATCATCGCTATGCAATAGATGAACTAATTCCCCAACCGATAGTTCCAAGCAGGTTTGAAAATTATTCAAACTGCCAACATTCTCCCGTTGACGGTAAAATTGGACTCGATCGAGCGCAAGTTCTTTCACAACTGCTTCGGGGTTATCTTTAGTCGAGTGGTTATCTACAACCACAATTTGCATAATATCGGGTCCTGGGTCTTGGATTAAGACGCTTTTCAATGTCTCGCGCAAAAGTTCGGCACAGTTATAGGTAGGTATCATCACCGACCATAGCGGACGTTTGACCCCTTCAGTAACTGGTCGAAGTTCTGGACAATTAGGATATTGTTCGTTCATCGGACTAAATATTATATAAATTTTTATGATTATGGAAGTGCAAAGACTTAGGTATTATCCCGATATATTTGATTGCCTATCAAATTCTCGATTGTGCTGTTTGATATTTGTGGACACCGAATTATCTGCGTCCTAAATAAAATTTTCCATCCCATAGTAAATGCAACCTGCAAAACGAATTATTACAAGCGAAGTATTCTATCTAGATGTTTATTAACGCTACGATTAACGTTTGATACATATTATCTTTCATCAACATTAAATCAGTAATTTCCGCAAATGTTGGACAATTTTGTTTAAATTATTCGCAATTAATATAAATTCTGGATGAAGATAATCTGACATGTAAGTTCTGATGGGTTGCAAGAATCCGGGTTTCTTTTAGAAACTCGGATTTTCACCTCTGCGACATGACAAAATTAATGAAACAGACCGCGATGAAAGTCCATGTCATAAGTTTTGATAGGTTGAAAAGTACACTCATCTCTCCCAATTCTGACGACCTGTAATTCCGTGTCTCTGTGGTAATTTTAGTCGGCGTAGGTTGGGTGGAACGTAAGCGCAAAGCGCAGGCTACGCCAACGCGCTTCGCGTTCCCGAAGGGTAGTGGAACCCAACTATATAAATGTTGGGTAACGCTAACGCGCTACACCCAACCTACAACTAAGAAAATGAACCACGAAGGACACAAAGGAAACAAAGAAAGAAAAAGAAAGAAAAAGAAAGAAATTTTAAGTTCGTTCACCCCTCATATTTAATGTGGTGGAGTACTAGTACTCCACCACATTAATTCTCATCTATTTGAGAGGGCTAGAATCCGGGTTTCGTAAAAGTTACCCGGATTCTTTGAACCCATCAAAACTTATGACAACCTTGATGTTGGTGGGAAGCTTCAAACGTTACTTGTATTTAATAATACTTGCTACAACGATAATCTCAATATTTTAGTGGGTCTGAGCTAAAACCGAATCAACTGCTGCCTTCAAGTATCAAGCGTGGTTATAATTTGAGATGATAATAGATACTTTCATTATTTTTAGGAACCATATATTTAGTAGAAAAAGAAAATAACTCTTACTGATGGCAAAAAGTAATTAAATAATACTTTATTTCTCAATAAGCTTTAACTTCTAAAGCCAGATTCGTGCTGCATTTGGTGATATTTCCAAAGGCTGCCGCGCAAATCGAGTAAATCTTGATATCGACCTTGTTCGATAACATAACCACCTTCCAACACAACTACTTTATCTGCCTTCGCAATAGTCGAAAGTCGGTGCGCGATCGCAACCACGGTTCTACCAATCGATAGCTGTTCGAGGGATTCTTGGATTAAGCGTTCGGATACTGAATCTAAAGCGCTGGTCGCTTCATCCAAAATCAAAATTTCGGGGTCGCGTAACAATGCTCGTGCGATCGCAATCCGCTGTCTTTGTCCACCGGATAAATTGACCCCGCGTTCCCCTAGTTGGGTATCAAAACCCGCAGGCATTTTTTCAATAAATTCGAGTGCATTTGCTAAACGAGCTGCTTCTCGAATTTCTGCATTTGTTGCATCGAACATCCCATAGGCAATATTTTCTTGCACCGTAGCATTAAAAATAAAGGTATCTTGACTAACTACTGCCATTCGGCGACGTAGGGAGTTGATATCAAACATTCGTAAATCAACTCCATCAACAAATACTTGTCCTTGGGTTGGGTCGTAAAAACGCGGAATCAAGTCCGCTATAGTTGTTTTACCAGCACCCGAATTACCAACTAACGCGGTCATCTTGCCGCGTTCGATTGTCAACTTAATGCTGTGCAATACTAATTTGTTGGGATTGTAACCAAAATCTACCGATACCAAATCAATCGAGTGCTTTAGACCGGTGAATTGAATTTTACCGTTTTCAAAGTAAGTTTTATCTTCAGAAGTCAACAATTTTTTAATATTTTCTAGCGAACCACTCAAAGTACTTAAAAATGCGAGCGTACCGTTGAGGTCTTGCAGACTCGGTGTAACCCTTACTAGCACAAAGAAAAATGTCAGTAACGAATATGCTGGTATCGTAAATTGGGTAAATGAGATAATAATCAAACAAATAAGTACTGTCATGATGATACACTCAGCGATTGGTTTTACCAATGTCCAAGCGTATACAACTTTAATCGAAGCATTTAACAGTTTACTACTAGTTCGATGAAAGCGATCGCGCTCAAAATCTTGAGTTGCGTATGCGTGAACTGTACGAATGCCATTAATAAACTCAAGTGCGTTCGAGTTAAACTGACCGTTAGCTTCAGAAATTCCAAAACTTGCTTCTCTAACTCGACGATTGAGCGTTGTTAATCCGACAGCGAGTAGAGAAAAAACAAAGACACAAACAATTGTTAACTGCCATGATATGCAAAACATGCAAATAAAATAAACAGTAATTACGAGCGCTCGTGTCAGAATAAAAGCTGCTCCACTAAATACTTGTTTGAGTCGCTCGATTTCTGTCGTCATTGTGTTGACGAGTTCTCCCGATCGAGATTCGGTAAAGTAACTGAGCGGTAATGCTTGTAACTGCTCAAAAATTTGCCTTCGCAAGCAGTCAGCTAAAATCAACTGCGATTTTTCTGTATAAATTCCGGCAAAATAATTAAATCCTGCACGAATCCAGGTACTAAGTAGGATTAGACCCGATATTAAGTAGAGGCGGCTATTTGGCGATGGATTATCACCTAAAAGAAGAATAGCAACTTGACCAACAACTCCAGTTTGATTGACAGGAACATTTGGAGTCGTCAAGCTTTGCAAAAAGGAAAGCAAAAAGCCAATGCTGACTCCTTCAAATATAGCGGCAAATAAAGTAAATACGATTGCGGCAACTGTAATTTTGCGAAAATTTTTAAATTCACGCAAAATCAAATAGTTATCTTGCCAAAAGTTAGAAGCTTTAAAAAAACTACTAAATTGCTTAGAAAATTTAAGATGCATAGATATTTTCAATACCAAATTGAGAAGCAGAATCAGCTCCTTAGAGCAGGGCAAACAATTTCGATAGCAGTTATGCTGTGTCCTTTAAAGCAATTGAATACAGCATTCAACTGTAAAAAAACTGTTTGCATTGAGGAAAACAATGACCGATACCGGACTCGGTGGTGTCAGCGATAAGTAAGTACGCAAAATTATTTATGTATCTTTTCTGACTGTTAACTTTACTCAATATAGAATTGAGAATTCAGGAATATATAATTAATTTTGCACAGGCACTTGTGACACTGGCATCCAGTATAGCGGTCATTAATCTATTTAGGATACATATTTAACAAGTTAACGCGCGTTGGTGCAAATAAAATTAACTATCTGCAAGGATTCTATTATGCCCGAAACCTACACCAATGACCAATGACAACGGACTTTTAACAGCTACAATATTTGACTGTCCAAATGCAATAAGCTGGATTCAGTCTCAATCTGCCACGAACTTGCCAGTCCTGGAGCTTTATTCAACCGTTTTTGCCCTTCCCCATTTAGCCCGATCGCATCTTCGAGTTTCCAAGAACGTCGTCCGGTGAAATGCATTTCTCCGCGCAACACGTTTAACAATTGGGGCAAGTTATCCAAACCATACTTACGCATCCAACTACCAAGAGATGTCACATTTTGCTCGCCTTCTCCCTGATATAAACTAGTTTCAATTGCGACAAAGGATGTCCGTATATCCGTTGTCCGTACATCCTTTGTCCGGACATCCGTTGTCCGGAACTTCACAATCTGAAATAATTTACCCCGTTCTCCAACGTGCCACTCACGGTAAAATATAGCTCCTGGAGAGTAAACGCGCATCAAGCCAATCAATCCAAGCATAATTGGACTAGCTGCAAATAGAAAGATAAAAGCAACCAGCCATTCAATTGAGAATTTCAACCACTTAAGAGACGGAGTTATCTGGTTTGATAGCTTCCGTTCACATGGAATGCTCATAAATATTGGTTTACCTGCTTGTTCGCAAGCATTCGCCCAAAATTTCAACTTTGCTTCACCAAGTTTTGGATCGATACGAACTAAACTTACTGGAGAGTGTTTGAGGCACTCAACCAAGGATTCCTGCGTATCTAGTGAAGGCAAGTATGCTTGAAAAAGTTCCTCAGGAAGCTTAACCAGTAGTTGACCTCTACGCCATTTGAGCGTGCAGTATGAGGAGCGTTTATCCAGGTGTTCCTGGGTCATAGTGTAATAATTTTGTAAATTTGGAATTACTGAATTTGTCATATGTTTGCACTTTATAGATGGTAGATTGCCAACCCTAATATCAAAGGCTATGTGCCTCTGATTCCGAGTTGCCTGCACGTTTGATTCCAAAAAATTGTAGTTAGTCTGGCTAAAGTTAGTAAAGCTTTGAGATAACTCACATGCTTCTTACTTAACTATCGAAGGGTGCATAAAAAGTTAAATACTAATCTTCGTTAACGCTAAAAACTACTTTTATTTTATTTGGAAGGAGACTTAATATCTAGGATATAAGACTCCGTAGAAATAGCGGCTTTTTCAATCAATTCTTTATTTAGTCTTTAAATACAAAGTAGGTTTTCAGCCGCATTATTAAGTTACGATGAATTATATTAGTACAATTACGTAATCTAAGTTTTAGCTCTCATTCCCATTATTAAATAATATTAACATAGTAATTTTTTTGCAATTAAGAAAAAGTTTATGTGCGTGTCAAGCGATTTTAGATATCCAAGTGCAATGCTTGTAAACTTTATTTAAATACATAAATTTTAGCCTTAAATATTAATATATGTTACATCAAGTGCGAGTTAATTCCTTAAAAAATCAGCACTTGGCTTGAGCTTGAAATTTTGTTTGCAGGCTGATTGCCACCATTAACTGCACGAGTAAAATTAACTACATTCATGAATAAGTACTAATTTTTCTAGCTGTTCCAATCGAGTTGAAGAATAAATCATGATTGAGGCAAGGGTGTACGAAAAACCCCTTATTTCACAGGATAAAGCTTAAATTTCATGCTCAGAGCAACGAATTTTTAACTTCTCTTTGATGAAGCTAGTTAATTTTATGTTCATTTAATTAAAATATGGAAAGGATGAGCGATAAGTCAGCTTTGAAGCACAACAAAATTGAAGCTCATTATCCTCGTTTTTCTGAGGGACTTTAAGAGGGTTCTACCCCCCTATCGGCGTGTTAGTCCTGGTTATAGTGTAGGGCTTTAAACGATGCGAACGATTAGTAGGAGGTTTCCTACCTTGAAAAATATGGCTTATAGCAATTCACATTCATGACGATACAAAAAGTAAACCAGTATTAATTGCAACTTACCCTATCCCTCAGTATTTTAAATACCAAAGTAATTAATTATACTTGTCTTTCCATGTCAATCGAGCATGAAATTTTTCCTTTAGTAGAAAATATTTTCATGTATGTAAGCATTGCAGTTTGAATAGCTGCCAAAATATCTAAACTTAATTAAAAAAAACGCAAATGCACCCGAAATGAATTAACTTTTGTCAGCGCAAATGTAGTTAGTCGTTGGTTATAGCTAGCGAATTATTAATTTCTGCTTGTACAAACGACTAATCGTTGGCTATCAACCATCCGTATCGTCAGGTTGATTAGATACTTAGCTATTTCTCAATAGCTTCCTGGAGTGCAAATCGTTGTTGTCTTGCGTAGGGAATATACGTACTTGTTGAATTTGATACCCCATTTGCAACAACCCCGATTAAGTTTAACTTGGTCAACATTGCTGTTGCTTGAGCAAGCTGAGTGCGAGTCACCCGACCAATACTTGCAACCATAACTGTACTTCGGCACGATGAACCAGCGAGTAAAGCATCGACTAATCCCAGTACTGGAGGAGCATCAACTAATACCATGTCGTAGTTTTCCTCGAATGCTGTCATCAACTGCTTCATGCGAGGGGAACTGAGAAGATTGGCAGGGTCGGCAGGTATCGGACCAGCTGTCAAAATATCAATATACGATGAGCCAGAAGTTTGAATGCTAATTTGGCTGGGTAAATCGACATCGCTTCCCAACAAACTCGAAAGTCCTTGTTCGTTCGGCAGGTTGAGTTGCGCGTGCAAAGTGGGCTGGCGTAAGTTGGCATCAATTAGCAATACTCGCTTGTGCAAGCGGGCAGCGCTCATTGCCAAACCCAGTGCCAGCGCAGATTTCCCGTCATCGGCTAATGCCGAAGTAATCATCAGCGATTTGAGTGCTGCGACCGTATTGAGCAGTTCAATATTCTTATAAATTAAGTCGAGCGATTCCCAGCGTGGAGGTGATTGCAGTACCTGAATAGTCCAAGGAGCGAGAACTTCGGGTTTACCAAAAGGCAACTTAATCATCGACTCTCTGGTTTTAGCTGATGGTAGTTTGGGGGTTGTTCCCAATAAAGGTATAGCGATTTGTCTTTCCAATTCAGCGGTGGTATGAACTGAATCGTCGGATGCTTCACGCATTGCAGCGGCAATTCCTCCCAAGATTAATCCGACAACTCCACCCAACATCAGGTTTTGTTGGAGGTTCGGACCCATGAAAGCGCCGTTTTGAGGTTTTTCAACGTCTTTCCAATCGAATTGACCTTTGTCAAGTTCTTGACGCAGTTGCTGTTCGGCTTTAACAAGTTGGTTGAAGCGCTCGCGGTTGATTTGAACGAGCGGTTGCAAGCGGTTGTATTCAGCCAAAAGTGCTGGGAAGCGTTTCAAGGCGTTACGCAATTGCTCCTCTCTTTCCCCAAGGCTTTGGTCGCGTGCGTACAAACCAACATACTGAGTTTGGGTTTCGACGAGTTGACCTGCAAGGTTGAGGTCAATTGCGCTATCGTTACCTTGCTTTTGGAGGTTTCCTGCGGGAATATTAATTCCATCAACTCCCAAAGTTGTACCAGCTTCTTGTTGAAGAAGTTGTCGCTGCCGCTGCCTTTGTTCGACTAGCTTGATCACGCTAGGTGCTTCTTCAGTGAAAAGCAAGCGTTGTTTTTCGAGTTCGAGGTCAGTTTTTTGGATTTCGTTGAGCAATCCTTGATAGCGAGTGGACTGACTTAAACGAGCTGAAACAAGGGCGTTTTGGGGTGTGCGTTTGAGTTGTTCTTGTAATGACTGGTAACGCGCGATCGCCTCTTGGTATTGAGCGCGAACGTTACGTCGTTCTTGTTCGACGGTGGTTAATGAAGTTTCTAAGGTTTTAGCTTCAGATTCGGGATCGGTAAGGTTTTGGTTTTTACGAAACCTCAACAGATTCTTTTCAGAACCAGCAAGTTCTTTGCTGACTTTATCTAACTGTTCGTTGATTACTTTTAAACCCCTTCTCAACCGCTCTTGCTGTTGTTGCTGGTTGTAATCGAGATAAACTTTCTGCAATACTTCTAAAACACGCTTGGTTTTAATTTCATCTCGATCGGTATACTCGCCCTGAATAATTTTGGTGGCAACGTTGTCTTCTTTATTCTTAACTTGGCTCAAAACCAATGAGCGTTTGATTTGAGCGGCATTAATATCTGAGTATTCCCCTTTGAGTTTGTTCGCAGCTTGTTGGAGAAGCTCGGTATTCTGCATCAATTTCAGCTGCGTTACCGTGTCTACTTGCGTGCTAGGGTCGGTAAATTGATTGGGATTTTGCGCCGCATCTCCTTGTCCTTTACTTTGAACGTTCGGTTCTACCAACAATTGCATTGTGCTTTTGTAGGTTCGTGGCGTGATTTTGGTAATATAAGCGGAGATCGCAATCGATGTTAAAAATACAGCGAGAAACCAAGGGAATCTGCGTATTAAAACTGCTAACAACTGCCCGTAACCAGGGTCGCTGTCAGCAGATTGATTTAAGGCTGGATTGACTGTTGTTTGAATCACCTGTACTATCCCTCAGCTAACAAATCAAGCAAATGATTGTTTTAAGCTACAAGCTTGCTCAATAACTTGTTCGACTTTACTAAAAAAAGCTTGTTCTGAAAAGTTTACTACTGCATGTTCGCGGATTTTTTGATAATCCCAATCGGTCTCTTTCGCTTCGAGTAGCGCTGTTTGCAATGATTCGGGTGTTTGTCGTTTGAAAAATACACCCGTTTTCCCTGGTATTTGAGTATCCAATACCCCACCTGCACCAAATGCAATTACAGGTGTACCGCTAGCGTTAGCTTCAACTGGGACTAATCCGTAATCTTCCAGCGCTGCAACGATTACCGAGCGAGAACGAGCAAATAACTGAGTGCGTTCTGCATCAGTGACATGTCCCACAAACTCGATATTTTTCAGTGCTTTTGACTGTAAGCGATCGCGCTCCGGACCCGAACCCGATATCAACAGCCGCCATCCCAGCCAGTTAAAAGCTTCGACTATTATATCGAGGCGTTTATAGCTAATCATTCGAGCCGAAGCAAGATAGTAATCATCTTTAGTATTTGAGAATTGAAACTTACTCGTATCAATTGGGTAATTAATAACGATTGCTTTTTTACCATATATGCTTTGAATCCGACGCGCAACTACGCTCGAATTCGCAATATAAAGGTTAGGTTCTTGCGCGTATGTTAGGTCTACATTCCGCATCATCCCAAACACCTGCTCGATTAAGGGTGCAAAGTATCTATAGTCACCATATTCGCGCAAGTATGTTTCAGTATCCCACAAAAATCGCGTCACGTTATGACAGAAACAAACGTGATATGCTGATGGTTTTTTGCGTACAGCTTTAGCAAAACTGGTGCTACTACTAATAATTAAGTCGTAATCTTGGAGGTTGAGGGTACGAAATGCCGGAAAATACAAAGGTGCCATCAACCGGAAGTACTTAACTGCACCCGGAATTTTTTGCAAAAAAGTTGTATTAACGATTCGCTCTCCAAGGTCAATTGTTTGCTCTGGGTCGTATACAGAAGTGAAAATATCAGCTTCCGGGTAGCGCTTGCACAATAACTCGAATACACGCTCTGCCCCACCACGTTGGGTTAGATAATCATGGACTAGAGCAATTTTCATAAAAATTTCCGTGCATTATGTATAAATTTTGTATGAATCTGAGCTAATAAGTACTGAATAAGATAGAAAACTATATGATAGTAAAAGCTCGCATCTTAATAGAAGACATTTGATTGTGAGGTTTTTAAGCGAAGTCGGTATTTTTTAGGAAAACGACAACATTGATATCAATGACTAGTTTTAGAAACTGAAATCAGCAGTAGCTAGCGATTTCTTTATCATATGGGTACTTGAAGTAATTGTTTTCGATCTTCAACTCATGTTTACAGATATTTTAAACTTCCCTTACCAAATATAAATATTCGCTCGCTACTGCATAAAACTTAAAAAGCCCTATCCAACTGCTGCCATCGTTTTAGAAGACGCAAAATACGCATCTTGCTCGAAGCGCAGTTTGTCGCAAAGTCTACCATCTGGCAATTCTACGTCATTATAAGTCAATACTTGGTCTTTGGAAATATCGCGCTTCAAACGACACCCTTCAGCTAAACCCATTGGCAATAGGTTTTGTTGTTGAACGATATCGGAGTTTTCGCACTGACCGTAGGTCATGTAATCACCGATACCATCCAACGTTTCCCCAGCTTTGAGGTCGATTTTGGCAGTAGTCACGACATCAACTAAAGGTCTTCCCAAAGGTGTCAAAACGTAGTCTTGGAAAAGAACGACACGCGCAACCGACAGCGGTACTTCAAAATGACAAAGGTGATAAGGAGTGTAAAAGCTATACAGCGGTCCCTCACCTAACTTGTACAAGTTGAGATAGTGTTGTTGTTTGGGGTCGTCGTGCGTACCAAATACAAATACTCCGGGTCCTGGCTTTGCTCCCACAACATAATCAACAATACCACCTAACGCTTTGAGCTGTTCGACATCGTACATCTTGGTCATTTCATCGACGTGACCGCTGAAATCGTATCCCAACATCCCGCGTTTAGCGACTTTCATACCTGTAGCGTTGGCAACAATCGCTTGCTCGAAGGATATTTTGGTTCCATCAGCAAAGCTTGTCACCATACTAGGCTTTTGTCCCCAACGTTTGGCAAATGCTTCTTGGGTAGTGGGGTTACGATACGGGTCTTGTAAGCCCTTGATGTTACCGCATAACAAGGGAGTTAAGCCAATACTTTTTACAAAACGATAAAGATTGAGTTCGACTCCGGGTTGGTCGCCGTCGCAAGCTGTTAAGATTACACCAGCTTTATCAGCGTAGACTTTGAGAATCGACCCAATCGTGCCATCGAGTTCGGCGTTCATCATTACTACATGTTTGCGATGTGCTACAGCTTCCATCACAACATGAGCGCCAAATTCTACTGCACCAGTTACTTCAATCAGCGCGTCGATTCCTTCGGCACGACACAGCAGCATCGCATCTTCTGTAACCGCATACTTATGTTGCGCGATCGCGTCTTCTAAATCGGTAACGGTGGAAACAGTTTTTATTTCTTCGATCCCAGCTTCCGAATAAGCACGTTTGGCAGCATCAAGATTGCGATTGGAGATTGCGACTAACTCCATACCGGGAACTGAATTTGCAATCTGGTTGGCAATACCCCGTCCCATAAAGCCAGCACCAATCATCCCAACTTTAATCGGGTTTCCGGCTTCAAACCTAGCTTGCAAAGCGCGATCGACAATTATCATGATTCTTTACTCCAAAAAAAATATTTTTACTTTATTTCGCAACGAGGTTCGCGCTTTACTTGGTTATCTGTAACAGTAACCTGTTCCTTTGTACTGCGTTGAGCGATAATTTGCTCGACGGCTACGCGGTAAGCTTGGGTAAAATGTTCTTTGGTATGGTTATTTCGGGCATATTCCCATGCTTTACGCGACATCGATTTAAGTTGAGATGCAGGTAAATTAGATATTTGTCTAATTGCTGCATTTTTGGAATCGAACAATCTTTCAACTTTACCCCAAAATCATCAACATCTACGCCCGTTTCCTAGCTAATAATGGGAATCAATCCAGCTTGCAAGCTGGTGATAACTGCCCCTGCTTGTCCCTCGCAAGCCGAAGGATAAACATTGCCTTTTGAGGCTTGGTTTGGAGTTAGTGAAACGACTTTGAGTTTACTCAAATATTCAATGCGGGTGGTAATTTTTTTCGTTACCAAAGAGATGAAATTGCTTGCAGAATTGAAAATAGTTCCTAGCATTTGTATACCCTGAAATCAACAGGAACAACAGCGATAAGTACGAAAGCACTGGGCGAATCGAATCAATTCAAGAGTTTAGATGCAGTTTCAGGCGAACTTGAGTACACTACTTTTATCTCGGATATGTACCACCTACGCTCATCATTCGTAGTAGGGGCCAATTCATATCCTTCTCAGAAATCTCCGTGACTTCGAGGGGCCATTGGATATTAAAAAATGGGTCGTCGTAGCGCAGACCGCGCTCGTAACCTGGTGTATAAAATTCGCCCACTTGATATCCAATTTCAGCTTTGTCGGTAAGTGCTTGATAACCGTGAGCAAACATTTCGGGGACGTACAAGGCACGATGATTTTCAGCGCTAAGTTCGACACCGATGTGTTGTAAAAATGTGGGGGACTCCGGACGCATATCAATAATTACGTCGTAGATTGCACCTTGAGTACACCGTACTAATTTAGTTTCTGCTGCTGGGGGAATTTGATAATGCATTCCGCGCAAGGTTCCTTTGACATGGTTAAAGGACAAGTTGCACTGAGCAACACTTGGCTTTAATCCGTGTTCTTCAAATTCTTTCGCGCAAAATGTCCGAGCAAAAAAACCACGGTGGTCGTGCTTTTCTTCTAAGTCGATGATAAATGCACCTTTGAGTTCGGTTTCAGTAAAAATCATTAAAATCTGACCTCGCTACAATTGACTTGAGAACACTAATAATGTGCAGTTATGTTCAGAATTGTAATATTTTTTTAGCATTTAATGCATTTGTATTTTAATCTTTCAAGATAAATACATGCTAATTTTAAAATGCAGATTCGATATAAAAATCTAATAAACATTACAAGAATTAACTGTAAAATAGGCAGTTTTGCTATCTTAACCTTAGTAATTCTCCAGAAATTGAGGTACGGACAGGTTTGGGAAAAGTATCATCCCAATATTGCGTGCAATCTTGCGGTTGTTTGGGAGAATTGGCGGTATAAACGAAAAATAGCGCCGAACGTTCTTCGGAGCGAAGCGTTCCGTGGTGCAAAACATTTTTTGTATCAACAAGGATTACCGTACCTGCTTTACCCAGACAAGATTTCCACTTTCGTTTTGGGACGATGGTTTCGAGAGCTTCATCGTTGATGCCTAAATAACCCGATTGCCAAAGCTTGTAGTAAATTCGATAGTAATTTAGGGTAAATAAATTAGTTAGATTTTTCGGTACGTATTCAAACGGCCCATGCTTTTGTTCTACGTCACTTAGATACACAATCGCCTTAATGATACGACGGTCTTCTGAATCTTTATGCCAAAGTAGCGTACCAAACTGGTTTTCGTTGGGGAAGTCTTTGCGTAAATGGACACCGTGGAATGCTACTGGTAAGCCGATATAATTTTCGATGATATTTAGCAATCGCTGTTCGCTACCCCAGTGCGAAAACTCTGGTAAATCGGTAACAGTATAGATTTGTGGTAACTTTCGACTTGAGTGGTTTGTTACGGACGCAGGCATTGCAGCCAGTTGATTGTAAGATTCACTTAATAAGTTAGCTGTCGATTTGAGTCCCAATGCATCGAGGGAAGTGACGCAAACCCCTTCATGTTTGAGTGTATCGAGAATTGCGCGATCGCCTTTGGCGGTTCCCTGAGGAGCATCGCGCAGCGACGAGGACACAGTATCGCCTGTTTCGAGTGCGGGTAAATTTTTGGCGTGGTTGGAAAGCGCAACTCGATAAGCTAACTCAGATTTAAATTCGACTATTTTACTTTTAATAGTGTCAATCATTGTTTTTTTGCTCTTTGCGGCTATGCAATTACACTTGTTGAGTTGTTGGATGACTCGGTAACAGTTAATTTTCCATCATTTAACTTTAGTAACTGCAATCGAGATACCGCTACTAAATTCCAAAATGGAATAATAGTCTTCATCGTGTATACGGGCCATCTCCGCAAAGCACCCAAGAAAACTTTCAAGTTCGCTTCTCTTAAATACCTGACAATCATCCGTCGGCAAAATTGCTTGGAGTATCCCGTTTCTTCTAACTTTACAATCACTTCCGGCGTATGTTTGTATTGCATTAATAATGCTGATTTCGGCTCTCTTTGCCAATAACTAACACCAACAACACATTCCATAAAAGTTTCTTTAGTCACAATTATGCTGCCACGCGCCGCACAATATCCAGCTATATAAGCTAAACCTATCCAGTTATTTTCAGCGTCACTCCAATAATCGAGTGCTTTTTTTACTAAGTCAGTTCGGTAAATAGTAGCTGTCAGGAAAATCACAGCACCGATACTTTTATCAAAACAATGCTCAAATACTGCTTTGCTATCACTTTCACCGTCTTCGGTATCCGCATCAAACCAGCGATTTCCGACAATTGTCGGTGGATGAACTGGTTCGTTGGTAATTTGGTTGCGTCCCGAGAAATTGAGAAATATTAGCGAAATATCTTCTTTTTCTCTAAGTTTGTTAATAACGTAGCTAACAGAGCGAGTTTGAATTGGGTCATCATCCCCGATTGTCCAAACATATTTTGTTATAGCAGCTTTCAAGCAATAAGCTATATTTTTCATAACTCCAATATTTTGGGAATTACGATTAACTTTAAATGTAATATGAGATAATTTTTCTTGCCATTTTTTGATGACTTCTTGAGTGTTATCAGTTGAGCAATTATCAGATACCAAAATTTCGCATTCCGATTCTAATCCTTTAATAGCTTCTGATAGCCAAGCCAGTTGTTTATCGAGCAAGCTAGCACGATTATAGGTAGGAACAGCTATTGTAAGTAGTTTATTCATGGGAAGGGAACAAAATAAGTAGAAGCAGGTAAATATATTTTCTGTAAGAGGATGTTTGAAAAGTCTTCTCGTCAGTAGCAAAATGTTCTAGATCCCCCTAAATCCCCCTTTTTAAGGGGGACTTAAACTCCGGTTCCTCCCTTTTTAAGGGGGGCTAGGGGGGATCAATTAGTGACTCAAATTACATCTCACCACTTTTCAAACAACCTCTAAGGTAGAAACAAGAAATTTTTTTCTTGTTTCTAACTAAAACGTTGTCATGCGTTCTTCGCAATAGCGCTGACTACGAGCTATTTCGCCCAGAAGAAATCTTTGTCAATTTGTTGAGTGCGAATCAGGTATTCGAGTTGCTTTAAGCGAGTGAAACCTTTAGATGTAAAGGTTTCCTCGGTCATATCAATTTGCTGGAATACATCGTACAGCTGTTTTGCTCCTCGTTCAGCATTCCAATCGCATTTGAAACCAGGTAGCATTGTGTTGATTTTCTCAAATGAAACCCGATAGCTACGATTATCTGCACCGTTATCGCCAAAGCTCAATTTACATCCTGTAAAGACATCGGCAATAATTTCGGCAATTTCTTTAACGCGGTAGTTATTGGAGGTGTCGCCAACGTTAAAAACTTGATTGTGAATGATATCGCGGGGTGCTTCGAGGGTACAAACAATCGCTTTGCAGATGTCGAGGGCATGTGCCAAAGGTCGCCAAGGTGTACCGTCGCTGGTCATTTTGATTTCTTTGGTTGTCCATGCCAGCCCTGATAAGTTATTCAGCACGATATCAAACCGCATTCGAGGAGAAGCACCGAAGGCTGTGGCGTTTCGCATGAAGGTGGGCGAAAAGTCATCGTCGGCAAGCGGTTTTAAATCGCGTTCGACGAGAGTTTTACATTCGGCATAAGCGGTTTGAGGATTAACTGGCGATTCTTCGGTTACGTCTCCAACGGTTGCAACACCATAGACACTGCACGAGGACATGTAAACAAAGCGGCGCACTCCTGCTTCTTTTGCCAGTTTGGCAAGACGTACCGAACCTTTATGGTTAATATCGTAGGTAATATTAGGTGAAAGCTGACCTGCTGGGTCGTTGGAAAGTTCCGCCATGTGGACGATTGCTTCAACTCCTTGCAAGTCTTCGGACTCGATGTGACGAATATCTTTATTGAGGGTTTTGGCAGTGACTTGCGTACCGTTATACAACCAGCCAACTTTGTAATAACCTGTATCTACGCCGAGAACTTCGTGCCCGCGTTCCATAAGTAAGGTGGGTAGCAGCGAACCTAAGTAACCTTCTGTGCCTGTTACGAGTACTTTCATTGTGGCTAATCCTTAGTGATTTATTATACGTTGATAGCAGTAGCTAAATGCGACTGTTGGGGAATTTCGGCAACAATAGCTTTGCCAATTTCGATACTTGAGGTGGCTGCTGGAGAAGGAGCATTGCATACATGGACGGAATTCTGACCGTGAATAATTAGAAAGTCGTCCACGAGTTTACCATCGTTCATCAATGCTTGAGCGCGAACGCCAGCATGACAGGGAACTAAGTCCTCAGCTTGAATCTCAGGTATTAATTGTTGCAAGCTCCGCACGAAGGCAGCCTTACTAAAGGAACGAATAATTTCCTTGATACCTTCGTCGGCATGTCTGGCTGCTAGTTTCCAGAAACCTGGATAGGTCATGACTTCCGCAAAATCGCGCAAGTCAAAGTCTGTTTTTTTGTAACCTTCCCGCTTGAAGCTGAGAACGGCGTTCGGTCCTGCGTGAACGCTGTTGTCAATCATACGTGTAAAGTGTACGCCCAAAAACGGAAAATCTGGATTGGGAACGGGATATATTAGGGTCTTAACCAGATACCGCTTCTCTGGGGTCAGTTCATAATATTCACCACGGAAGGGGACAATCTTCGCGCCGGGATCGACCTTACCAAGTTTGGCAATGCGATCGCTATGCAGTCCTCCACAGTTAATAACAAAGCGGGTTTCAAAAGTGCCGTTGTTGGTTTCGAGTACGTGGTTGCTACCGCTCTTAACAATCCTTAAAACTTTGGTATTGAGACGCAAATCCCCACCTAGATTTTGAATCAGTTCGGCATATTTAAAGCAAACTTGCTTGTAATTGGCAATACCTGTGGAGTAAACGCGAATTCCGGCAACGCAACGAACGTGGGGTTCGACTTCTTTAACTTCTTCGGCAGTTATGCGCTTAACTTTGATGCCATTTTCCAAGCCGCGATTGTAGAGATTTTCGAGGCGTGGAATTTCGTCTAGGTCTGTAGCGACTATTACTTTTCCGCAAACTTCATGGTCGATATTATGTTCTTGACAGAATTCAACCATCGAAGTTGCACCATCGCGGCAGAATTTAGCTTTATAGCTTCCCGGTTTGTAGTAGACACCGGAGTGAATTACACCGCTATTATTTCCGGTTTGATGAAACGCCCAGTTACTCTCTTTTTCAAGTACTACAATCCGTGCATTCGGATAGCGTTTCCCTAAAGCCATGCCAGTGGAAAGACCGACAATACCCCCACCTATTATGGCGAAATCGTACATTATGATATTAGCCCCTGTAACTAAAATTGATTGAAAAATGAAAAAACCTTACCAAACCTTCCAAGGAGCCTTATTTTTATTCCACAGGTCTTCGAGGTAATTGCGATCGCGTAAAGTGTCCATTGGTTGCCAGAACCCGTGATGCTTGAATGCGGATAGCTGTTCTTTTTCAGCTATTTTTTCCAATGGTTCCTGTTCCCAAATTGTCGAATCATCGGTAATTAAATCAATTACTTCGGGCTCTAGGACAAAATAACCACCATTAATCCAAGCACCATCACCTTCAGGTTTCTCGCGGAAGCTGGAAATTTTGGTTTGTTCTTGTCCCAACACAATCGCACCAAAACGTCCTGGTGGTTGAACTGCTGTTAATGTACCTAAAGTTTTCTGACAGTGATGAAATTTAATTAATTCTGTAACGTTAACGTCGCTAACACCATCACCATAAGTAAAGCAAAAGGTTTCATTTCCAATATGTTCGCGGACTCGCTTTAACCTTCCACCCGTCATGGTGTTATCACCCGTGTTGACAAGAGTAACGCGCCAAGGTTCAGCATTACCAGCATGTACGTTCATCTGGTTAAATCGCATGTCAAATGTTACATCCGACATATGCAAGAAGTAGTTAGCAAAATACTCCTTGATTACATAACCTTTGTAACCGCAACAAATGATGAAATCATTAATTCCGTGTGCCGAATAAGTTTTCATGATGTGCCATAAAACTGGCTTGCCACCTATTTCCACCATCGGCTTTGGTCTAACACTGGTTTCTTCACTCAAGCGCGTACCAAGACCTCCAGCCAAAATCACTGCTTTCATGGAAATGCCTCTAAAATTTGTAGTAAATGAATTGATTAGAACAGCACTTTAAGAGCGTTAAGTCAATAGAGAACAAATACTTTTTTTTAGTTTCTAAGTATATAATCTAACTGTATTTGTGCTGCTTAGTGTAAAGGCGAGGTAAATAAAGTTGTTTAATCTATGAAAAATAGAAAAAGCTTGCTAAGTGGGTAGACTCAAGGTTTCATCGCTAAATAGTTAATAAATAATAAATGTAAATCGGCTCAAGTATTAAGGTTTTTGAAAATAGGAATGTGAATAGTTGAAGAAGGAAGAAGGAATAAGGTAGAGGGAAGAAGGAAGAAGGAATTCGTATGTTTATATTGGGGATTCTCACCCCAAGCGCACAAGCGTTTATAACGACAGTCGGGTTTTAACCCCGATTGATAAATTGGGGGTAAGACCCCTCGAAAACCCGAAAATTTTACTATTACATGTCATAAAAAAACTAGCCTTTGCTTTTAAGATTTATTAAAAGCAAAGGCTAGTTATTACTACCGTTTTTAAAGTATTTCTAATTAGGTTTGTTGAGAATATTTGTATGTTGAACAAATGAATCGCATTTATTTTCAATCACCACACAAATACTACTCAAAGCTTGTTGATAATCTTCCATATCTTCTTGTTCGAGAGAAATTTTTGCGGCTCGTTGCAAATCATCAATAGCTTGAATGTGGTATTGACGCGATTGTTTGCCCCCATATTGGGCAAGTTCATAACGAACAATACCGCGTTTTAGATACACTTTCGCCAGTTGCGAATTAATACCTAACGCTTGGTCAAAATCATCGATAGCCCGCCGATACTCTTGCTCGAATTCGCTACTGTACTGAGCAATTTGATAGCGAACAAGACCTCGTTGAAAGTAGGCTTCGGCTCTTGATGGTCTGATACTAAGCGCTTGGTTGAAGTCATTAATAGCTTTGCGATAATCATCTTGGGATTCGCCGCTATATTTAGCCATTTGGGCGCGGACGATACCTCGGCGAATGTAAGCCTCGACTTCCCCAGGGCTGATTCGCACGGCATTGTCAAAATCGGCGATCGCCAGCTTGTAATCTTTGTCGGGGTCGCTGCTATATTCAGCTAAAATTAGGTGAGTGTTACCTCGGCTAACATAAGCCTTGATTTCGTTGGGATTGATTTGTATGGCTTGGTTGTAATCGGAAAGTGCAGATTCGTATTGTTTGAGGTTATAACGAGCATTACCTCGATTTACGTAAGTCTTGGAAAATTTTGGCTGTTTTTGGATTGCTTGACCAAAGTTTTCAATCGCTTCATCGTAGTTTTTAACTTGATACGAAGCGTGACCTCGCTTGTAATATTCTTCAAAACTGAGATTGTTACTATCTTGAAGATTTTTCGTCGGACTAATTAACGTTTGGGTATAGGCATTTTGGCTCGCAAAAGGACGACTTGTAAATTTAATCATCAAGTCTAAATACCCTAACAACCCAAACGCTGCCAAGCAAAATAGAACTGGGTAATATCTTGGTTTTTTAGACGATTTGTGATGATGCGGATGCGGACGCGGACTGAGGGGGCGATAATTAATGCGATTGAGAGGGATTATCGGCGTTTTCACGCGATGATTGGGGGTTTGGCTGCGCTTGGGTGGTGTTAAAGAGCGCAGGTGTTCTTTGGTTGCGATCGCTTTTAGTGAAGGAAATGGATCGCGTCCGCCCAATTGTAGGCTGCGTTCGCACCAAGGGCAATTACGTTGGTGAGCGTCGTAACGGTGTTGGGGGTTTTTAGTACAAGTAATTAACGATGCTTCGGCTTCAGCGAGGGTCAAAAGCCAACTTGCGGCGCTGGGACGAAGTAAAGGATTATCATAACCGGATTCAAAACAGCGTAAAAATAACTCTTGCAAACCGGGATGCAAAATTTCCCACGGTGGAGCAATGGGGGTAGGAATATAAGGAACGCGGTGTTTTTGACTGTAGGTAAAGTGTCCGCTAGCAATGCGGGCTTCGTAGGGTGGTGGTTCGCCGGCACCCTGATAAATACCCGAAAACGGATGCGTACCTTCCATTAAAAGTTGGAAAATCAATACACCCAAGCCAAATAAATCGTGTGCTACTGCGCGATCGCATTCCGCAAATGTTTTATTTTGTAACTCAGGTGGCGTAAATTCAGGTTTGCCAACCGCGCAGCGATAAACTTGGTGATTTTCCGGGTCGCGGACTTGAAATGAATCGGTATCAACTAATGTCACGAGGGCAGTATCGCTGACCAAAATATTCGATTCATTGACATCGCCGACGCAATAACCCCCAGCATGTAATGCCGCAAACGCGGCTGCTAAGTTGCGGGCTGTACGTAGCAAATACTCATAGCTAAATAACGGACAATGCTGGCGGCGAGTTCTGGGATTGTAGAAATCGATAATCGGACGCATTCCCCGAATGCGCGGCATCAAAAAGCCAACTACGCTCTTGCTTTCATCACTTGAGCGTAATAACTCATAAGGCCAAGCAATCGATATATGCCCCAAAGTTGCCGTCGGATTTTCTGGAGGATGGGCAAGCATTACAGAAAGCTTGCGGGCATGTTGGTCGGTCGGCTTGTGATATATCTTCGCTACCAAATTGGTATCAGTTGGTATCGTGTAAACACAAGCCTCACCCCCACGTCCTAAACTGACGGCGAGGTTAATTGTAAGATTTAACTGGTTAGGAAGACAACGTAGAACCTGCATGATAAAATTATATTTAAGGAATGCGATATGCAATGCGGGCGGAGAATACGATTACTACTTTTTAATCGCGTAATGCCGCTAAAACCAATGTCAAATCATCATCAGTACGTTGGGTTATCCGTTCAGACCGTAAAAATTTGACTAACTGTTCTTTCGCCACCGATTTGTCTTCGATATTAGCTACAAAGTCAAATAGTGGCAGAAAAAATGGCTTATGCGGGGCACCAATAGCCATATTAATTGCCAGCATTTGCAGTCCATCAGTAAGTACGCCAACGTTGGCGATTGGTTGTCGCCATAATCGTAATTGCGCCGTGTCGATAGCATCATCACTAGTTAAAAAAGTGGTTTCGTTGATGTACTCGCCACTATCAGGCATCGTCAGTGCCAGCAAATTCCCCTGCAAATCTTTAGCTACCGCAACACCATCGCCAATTTGGGCAACAGCAGCACCTTCGGGTGTCGCTACCATAATAATTAAAGTAGTGGCTAGGTCTAGCGGTTGCTTATTGCAGGCTGCTGCCTCTTCTTCAACCGCTTTCCTTGCTGCCACCATTGCCTCGGTTAAAAGACTACGTACAAAGTCATCATCGATTAAGGCGCGTCGGGTAACTTGTTGAAGCGATAAATTTTCGATTGCGGCTTCCACCGCTATCATCGACCCAACTTTACCCAAACTCGCCGAACCCGCACCATCGGCTACAGCCGCTACCAAAATACGATCGGGCAAGATTTGCCAATGATGAGCATCTTGACACAGCTGTTTACTCTTAACGTGACTTGTACCACATACCGAAGCCGCTACAACCCGCCACTGGAGCATTTCTTTTGCAGTATTCATATACTTCTTAGGATACAGCTGTGTGAGTAATCTTAACGCGACAAGGTCAAACAGATCCCCAGCCAATGGGAGGTAGTGCCACCTGTTCGTCAACCTTAGAATGGGAAACGGCTGACATGCTCGTTGATAACCACACAAACATTTCCACAAAATCCAAACCGTTTAGCTTCAGTGGAGCCCGCACGGCGATCTGACTCAGACGGGTCATATTAGCATTTTCCACGCCAACTGTGAAAAAAGCAACACGTTTATTTGCTTCATCTGCTTTTAAGCGTGATGTCGCCTGTTCGACCACATCCTCAAACTCTCCTTGCGGTTCGCCATCCGAAATCATGAAAACCCAAGGACGGTAGTAAGCAATTCCACTGGCACGGTACTGCGACTTTCGATCCGCAACCAAATCCAAAGCCTTGTGAATTCCCCCCCCCATCGTAGTCAGCCCTTGTGCCGACAACACTGGCGGACTGAATTGGTCGGCTGTCACAAAATCTTGGACGACATTCACTTTACTGTCGAATGTCACAATTGCAACCTCAACTCTTCTTGCTGCCAGCGAGTTTTTGACCAATTCATCTTTAAAACTCACCAAGCCCTCATTTAAAGCATTGATTGCCGTACCTTGCATTGAGCCAGATGTATCGAGTAAAAGTACGCAGGGACAACGAGGTTCTGGGTTCTCAGCAAACTCCACAACTTCATCAAGTCTTAATGTATCTGGCATAACTTTCTGTGTTATATTAGAGTCCAAAGCTGTGTTTTCCTTTATTTACCATTTAAGTATATATTTCCGGACAAGACTGGATGAAAAATACGATGCTTGGTCGCAGATGGCTTATCTTTAATTAAAGAGATTATTCCCGCACTAATACCTATATATTTAATCAAATCTTAATCCATATATACTTTTAGTAAAAGGAATTTAGCAGGGGTTTGCATTGTCTGTTGTAGTGTACTTTGCAAAAATTACGGATAGCACATCTACAATACAATAAAATCCAATCTTAATTTGCAAGCATTTTTAAATTTTTCATATAGAGAATTTGTATATTTGATGAAATAAATAGCTCTACTCATATTATATCTACGCGAGCAAAAATGCACTGATAAAAATTGCGATTATTTATTTATCTATTGATGTTATGTAAAATGTAACAACAAAAGCTAGCGGTAGTTTTTGTTGCTTGTAACATATATACATATCACTCTAGAAAATCTACTTCTAGGAAGATATTAAAAACAGCTTTTATGTATCAAGCAATAGTTACAAATTAGCTATATTCGGTCTAATCTACCGGAAAACTCCAAAGTAATGAATATTTTTGGCACATTCACCAAATTACGTCCCCTAAGTTTATTACGATATTTATCTACCTGTCATGACAGTACTTACGTCAATGTGTCAAGTAGTTTAGTTAATTGGTTCATATACTTAGAACAGGGAAAAATTATTTATGCTACTCACACTATAGAACCATTTGACAGACTCGAACGGCATTTGCGTCGTCTCAGTCATCAACTTCCAGCTTTAAGCAGTGAAATTCGCGTCCAGTTACGCTTGATGTTTGAAACTGACATGTCAACTCCATCTCAATCGGAGAATGGCAATTTAGATCGAGAAGCGAAATTAAGCGAACAACCTTCAGAGTATCAAGCGATTTGCTGGTTAGTTAGCCAACGGCACATAAATCCAACGCAAGCAGCAATATTAATACAAGAAATGGTCAAAGAAGTACTTGAATCATTTCTATTAATTAATACAGGAAATTACAAATTAATAAATATTGTAAATAAAGTTCCAATTATTTGCAGAATTGATACAGAAAAAATATTAGAGATGTGCCTTTCTCAATTACAAGGGTGGCAATCACTATCTCCACACATTTCCTCCCCCTACCAGCGTCCGTACTTACGAGTTCAAAGCGAAGCAAATCAACAAAACTTACCAGAAGTTTATCAAAATTTAGCTACTTGGATGAAGGGTTTTAGTTTGCGTCATCTTGCTGTGATTATAAATCAAGATGAAGTGCAAATGGCACGCACCCTTTACCCGTACATTATCAAGGGAGAAATTGTACTCCACGAACCTGACCCACCATTCGATAAATTACCCAAAACTTTTGAAGGATTAATTGAGGCTCGCGATTATATCACAGAATTGGTTAAGAACGAATTAACGAATAAAGTTGCGACTATTAGTACATTAGTTCGAGATAATCCAAGTACCGCTACAAACTCCAACACGTCAATACCGCAAACACAGGTTTCTTACCGTGCCGACGTACCCCAACAGCAAACAATACCTCAAACACGCACGAATCCGATGGCAGCAGCCACTCAATTCGTAAATATTGCACCTAGCAATAATGCAGTACCTGCACCCCCGCATGGCGGCAACAACTCTAACAGGGATCGCAAAGTCTATAAAATAGTATCGGTTGATGATAGTCCTACGGTTCTCAAAGAAATTAGCCGCTTCTTAGAACAAGAAAATTTCTCAGTTGTGGCAATCAACGACCCAGTAAAAGCAGTCATGTCGATAATTCGTAACAAACCAGACTTGATTTTATTGGACTTAAACATGGATGGTATAGATGGATATGAGTTGTGCAAGATTATTCGTAACAACTCAATGTTTAAGAAAACACCTATTATCATGGTGACGGGAAATAAAGGACTTATTGATAAAGTTAAAGCACGATTAGTTGGTGCATCTGGATATTTAACTAAGCCATTTACACAAGCAGATTTGCTGAAAATAGTATTTATGCATTTGACATAAGATATTCATTGGCCAGTATTTCCGGGTGGATTAGACGCGATTAATATGCCCTAATCCACCATGCAACAATAAAAAAACGATATAGTCAATGTGCTTTTTCGCTTTTTTTAAAACATGACGTTTATACAAATCCGACATTCAATGATAAACGCATTCTCAACTGCGGCTGATTGTAAAAATAATCATTCCCTTTGTAGAAGAGAAAGAACATGACAACATTTTTGGTTGTTGACGATACGCCTTCTCAGCTAGAATTAATTAACTGTTATTTGCTAGATACTGGTTATACGGTAATTAAAGCTTACAATGCCAAAGAAGGTTTAAATCAAGCTCTAATTAATTTACCCGATGTAATAATTACTGATGTTGTGATGCCGGGGATGAACGGTTTTGAATTTTGTCGGCAATTAAAACGAAACCCAGCTACTCAAAACGTCAAAATTATTATTTCTAGTTCCAAAAATGGCAACATCGATAAGATTTGGGGTATACGTCAAGGTGCCGATATTTACTTGACAAAGCCTTTTGGGAAACAGGAATTATTGCGTGCAATTAAATCGTTGGGGTTATGATCAAAAATCTAGATGTGGCTTTAAACCCCACTTTTGGCTCGAAGTCGAGGAGGAACGTTTCTCACTTCGATATCTGGGATTGCTACATTTTATGGTGGTTTTAGTCTTGATTTGCAGTGGTTAAATTCAAATTGTAATATTACTGAAGCGCGTTTGTGTCTTTTAATTAATTGTGGATTCAACTTTTGGCAAATGATAAGCGTTATACAAAATTAGCTTCCCTGAGTTGGGATTTTTGCATTGACAAGCACAATCCTGACCTATCTATCGGTCAGATTGCTTTTATTTTATTTTTAATTTTTTATTTCTAATTTCTTAACAGAGAGTAAAGCTATAGTGTATTTAGCAATGTTGCTGATGTGGCGTTTGTTTTAGTCCTACCGCCTTCGTTCGTTTCAAAAAATGTTTAGATGCACTCTGTAACTCGATGACAGGCAAAAACGTAAGACAGAATGCTTTTCTGCGGCTAGTGTCTGGTAATGGAGTGGCACTAAGTCCAGAATCTGGCTACTCGCTACTCCAAGGGCGAGAGGTAGTAATTGGACGTGACCCCGGCTGTCAAATTGTTTTGGATGCCATTAAGTATCGAATGGTATCGCGCCGTCATGCGGTTGTTCGCCCGCTATCTCCATCGCCGGATGGTCCTAGCTGGATAATTTGCGATTTGAGTAGCGCTAATGGTACTTATTTAAACGGACGGCGTTTAGAAGGATGCCAGGAATTGCAAAACGGCGATCGCATTGCCCTAGCACAAGATGGTCCGCAACTCCTGTTCGAGTATGAAATTTATTCCCAACGAACAGTTATTGGTGAACCTGGCGCAACATCGCTCGAAAGCGCAAATAATTACGACCCTCCGACACAAGCCGATCGAGTCAGCTTCACGCAGCTTTTCCCGATTATCTCTACAGGGAAAGATTTAACGAGTAAAGCTTACTTAGTACCGGGAATGCTGACTGTAGTATTCGTAGTACTGATGTTCGCTACAGTTGGGGAACCGCAAGCGAATCAAATTATTGTTGGTACTTATATTGCTTCGGCTGCGTATTATTTTATTTATCGGCTGTGTGGCAAGCACAAGCCTTGGTGGATATTAGTAGGTGTAGCATTAACGACAGCGCTGTTATTAAAAAGTCCGATATTGGATTTATTTATTTATGTTTTTCGCGGCATTTTGCCAGGTAGTTTACCCAGAGAGAACCAACCGATTACCCTGACTGAGTTACTAGTGCGGATGTTCTTCGGGGCTGGTTTGATGGAGGAATTGCTCAAAGCTTTACCCGTATTGGGGGCTTTAGTTGTAGCCAAGACATTACCTCAACCTTGGCGCGATCGCATTGGTGTAAAGGAACCGCTCGATGGGATTTTGCTAGGAACGGCATCGGCGGTCGGCTTTACACTGTTGGAAACACTGGGTCAATACGTGCCTCAAATAAGCAGTAGTGTAGCACTACAAGCTGGTGCGGATGCTGGCGAGTTGGTTGGGTTACAGCTATTGATTCCGCGTATTTTGGGCTTGGTGGCGGGACATATGGCTTACAGCGGCTATTTGGGATATTTCATTGGCTTGGCTGTTCTCAAGCCGACTCAAGGGTGGCAAATTTTACTCGTCGGATATTTAACTGCGGCTGGACTCCATGCGTTGTGGAACGCAACAGGTGAAATTAATGCCTTGCTATTAGTAGTTATTGGGGTGATTTCCTACGCTTTTTTGATGGCAGCAATTTTGAAGGCAAGGGCTTTATCTCCGACGCGATCGCAGAATTTTGCCACTCGCTTTTTGGAGCGAAAATGAATAGTAATATCCTTGGCTTCTTTATAATCCACTTTAAAGGAGGAATCAAATGAGTCGCCAACCCTTGCTAGACCCAAATCGTTCGTATACTTTTAGCAATTACTTCGAGTTAGGGTTTGCAGTTGACGACTTAGTAACGGAATTTGGCTATTCATTCGAGCGTAAATTTTTCAATTTTCCGCAATATTCCGGCACATTAGATCGACTTACCGACCTGAAGCAGCGAATTGAAGAAGTATTGCCATATGTAGATTTAGAGAACGAAGCTACACGTAGGGAAATGCTTATTGCGCCGATTGTCACCGATTTAATCCATTATTCCCGCGCTAAATTACGAATCGAATATAATATTAAAGTTAATAATAGACTTCAAGGTAACTTGGATTATTACCTGCGCTCCAAAACTAATTTAATTGTCATTGAAGCCAAGCAAGCAGATGTAAACAGAGGATTTACACAGCTAGCGGCTGAAATGATAGCCCTCGACCAATGGACTGATTCAAATCAAACAGAAATATTGGGAGCGGTAACTACAGGTAATGTTTGGCAATTTGGTATATTATATCGTCAAACACAAAGTATTGAACAAGCAATTAACCTTTACCGAGTTACTGAAGAGTTAGAAGTGGTCGTTAGAATTTTGCTAGCTGCACTAATGCATTAATCAAGACTTACCCAATATTAGAGTTAACCAGCACTTTTGAGCAAGGAAAGGGCAATTTGACTTAGTATATAAGAAAATATTTTAGACTATTAAAATTCAAGTTTTCACAGTAAAAAGTGCATGACTGCCGACCCACTTTTCTACGAAATATTCAAAGAAATACCTGAATTATTCTTTGAACTAATCGGTCAACCAGATAAAGACCCCAGCATCTATAAATTCAGCGCGACTGAAATTAAACAGAGGGGTTTTCGTCTAGATGGGTTGCTTTCAACTTCCGAAGCCTACCCGAATGAACCAATCTACTTTATCGAAGCTCAATCTTATAAAGATGATAATTTTTACAACCAGTTTGTTGCAAAAATTGTTCTTTATTTGACTCAATATCAACCACCAAACCACGAGTGGTATGCTGTCGTCATCTATGATACAAAAAGTAATGAAGGAAATTTTCCTGGATACTTGAATTTCTTTGTACCATATTTACGCTGCTTTTATCTAAATGAACTCGCTAAAACTCCCAATCAATCGCTTGCTGTAGGAGTAATGCGTTTAATAGTCGAGAAGAAAAGCCAAGAAAAAACTGGAGAACTTGCCAGACAGTTAATGATTCAAGCGAAACTTGAGCTAACTGATGCCACCTTGGAGGAAAAAGTTTTAGAATTTATAAAAACGGTAGTGATTGATAAGTTTGTCAACTTGAGTCGGGAGGAACTCGAAGTTATGCTGAATTTAGATTCGTTGAAAAAAAGTAGAATTTATCAAGAAGCGAAAGAAGAAGGTGTGCTGGAGACTAAGCTAGAGACGATTCCCAGGCTAATGAAGTTAGGGTTGAGCATTGAGCAAATTGCAGAATCTCTAGAACTAGATGTAGAAACTGTGAGAAAAAACGCTCAACAGTAAAACCTACTTGAGAATAGGCGTTTATAGAGGCACTTTTGACCCAAGTGCCCCCTTACGTACATTTAGAAAAACGTCATCACCTAGTGGAGTACCGCAAATTGAGGTGCTTTTTGATATTGATGCAAATAGAGTACTCACTGTCATTGCGAAGGAAAGAGGCGCTGATAAAGTTCAATCTATGACCATTACTGGAGCTTTTACTTCATCTCAAGAGTATCAAAAGCATGAGGGAAGTTTAGCTTCAGGTATACCTAACATTATTAGTATGGTTGGTGTAATTGCAAATTTATGTAATCCTTTCTCGTAACTTTTTACAGAATGAATGCCAACTAATAATATCTCGCAATTTATCTGATAGAAATTGAATTATTTAAGAAATAAATTATGACAAAGTACAAAGAAGAAAAGCAAAATTTTAAAGCTGCTGCGCTCGCCGCTAACTTTAAAGCTACACTTACAAAATTTAATTATTTCCTACTTCGTGCTGATAAGCCGGAAATTGTAATTATTCGCCAAAAAATGCAGGAGGAACTAGATAAGCATCACCAGCAAGGTTTTCTAACAGTCGTCTTTGTCGGACAGTATAGTGCAGGCAAATCTACGATAATATCTGCTCTTACAGGGCGGCGTGATATACATATTGGTGCTGATATTACTACTGATAAAACTAGTAATTATGACTGGAATGGCATCAAGCTGATTGATACACCAGGGCTATTTACAGACCGCAATGACCACGATGAAATTACTTATGACGCTATTCGCCAAGCTGATCTGTTGGTTTTCTCTCTCACCTATATGCTTTTTGATTCAATAACAGCAGAGAACTTCAAAAAGTTAGCTTACGAACTAGGCTACCGCTGGAAGATAATGCTTGTCGTTAATAAGATGTCTGATGGTGCAGGAGAAGAAGAGGAATTAATTGCTAATTATCGCCATAGTATGGTATCAGCGCTTGAGCCTTACAATCTTGATGAATTTTCACTTTGTTTTATCGATGCCAAAGATTATTGTGAAGGAGTAGATGAGAAAGATGAATTTTTAACCGAAATTAGTCGCTTCCAAACTTTAATCGACTCACTCAACTCCTTCGTGCAGCACCGTGGTTTCTTTGCTCGCTTCGATACACCAGTCCGAATTGCTCTAAGTTATGTTGATGAAGCTCAGTTGAGCTTGACACGGGACTCAAACGAAGACTCAGCTTTCTTTGAATTACTCAACCGTCTCTCACGTACAGTATGGCAAGAACGCGATCGCCTCCGAACCTTGCTTCGAGGGATTACACTAAGGCTATCAGGGGCAGTTGCAAATGAGGGCACAGTTCTAGCCAGAGCAGTAGGAACTAATGTGGATATTGAAGCTTTGGCTAAACAAGCTGAAAGCATAAATAACTCAAGCGATGTATATCAATACGATTTAGTTAAGACTTGATCCTCCCTAACCCGGATTAAAAAGGAGGGAACTAAGCCCCCCAATTTATCGGCAGGGCTGTTTCATTCTTTGTAGAAAAATCTGGAAGTCTTATTTTTTCGTTTGAATTTAAGGCAGTCGTAGGGGCACGGCAGTGCCGTGCCCTTACAATATTGTGGGCTAAACTTATTTTCTCCGAATTCAGGAAACAGCCCTGCCCAATTTATCGGGGGGTTGGGGGGATCGAGACTATTAGAACACCACTATTTGACATTACGTCGCAAGGCTAATGTCGCAGGAAGCGGGGTCTGCACGCGAATCCCCTTCCCTCACCTCAATAAGGTGAGTGTGGAGAAAATGGTCAATTTTGTTATTGTTTGACTAAGTTTCAGTTAGCGCAGCGCAGCCACTAACTCCAATTACGCCATCTGAAGCCCAATATCTAAAGTTGCTGCATAGCCTTGTCCAACAGGAGTGAGCTTGAGCAACATTTGGTTGCCACCATCTTGAAAAATTCCATCCTCGGCATTTTTGATTGTACGCTGTCCCCGACCCGCGTAGGGTGTCTGCACGTACACGCGATCGCTAATCGAGTCATCGAAATATAGCTGCGACGTAAACTCGTAACCCTGCCCCGATGTCCCATCCATGCGGACTTTAAAGTGGATATGCACGGTTCTGCCTTGATACCAACCAGGGTAAATGGTTACAAACTTGACAGTTCCATTTGCATCCGTCACTTGATAGCCGCGCAAAAACTTGCTACCGACGGTATTAAAACGTGGGTCTGCCACGTCCGAATAAACACCCAGCGCGTCACAGTGCCAAATATCCACGATTGCACCTACTTTGGGCGTGCAGCCAGTACTGCCAACCTGAAAAACCCGTAATGTCAATTGGAGTGGCACACCGTCTTTGACTGAACCATCCGCCGGATTGGCTCGAATATCGGAACGGTTGAGCTTCTCGTCCACAAAATAGGGACCTTCGGTCTGCTCCGGACTTACGATACACGCAATAGGCGCTTCTGATAATGGAACACCTACATTCGACTGTGCCTGCGCGGAGTTCGACTTTCTAGGGGTGCATCCAACCACAAGCATTGCAGCACTGGCTCCCCTAAATAAAGCAAGTGCCTCTCTTCGACTCAGAATGCGACCTAATTGACGATTATTTTTCATATTATCTCTATGATGCTTTTGTAAGGGTGATATTAAATACAGGGTTTACGCACGCTCAACAAGAAATTAGGCATTCCAGATATCTTAGGTCGGAACCTACCCCCCGATAAATTGGGGGGCTAAGTTGTGCGATGTTTTAAAGGTTTATTTGTACTATTACCCCATCAGGAAGTCTAAAATAACCATCACGCACTCGAACTAATCTTCTAGCAGGAACAATTTCTCCGTTATTGAGTCTAATGTCACCGTTGCGAAGTCTGACTACTCTTGCTTCCGGTTCGTCGTCGCGGTTCCAACTACGTCTGTCTTCGGGAGTTCTAACTTCTTGAGGATTGCGTCTTGAGTCGCGGTTCCAATCGCGCCTATTTTCGGGAGTTCTAACTCCTTGAGGATTGGGTCTTGAGTCACTTTTCTGAATCTCGATCGCGTTGAGCAACAACCTGGACTTTTATTTGAGCATTTGCAGGCTTAGTTAAGAAAGCTGGAGCAAATAGGAGAACAGCAGATAAGACAAGAAATGTGCGGTTTTTTAACATAAAATTACCTTTTTTGGTCAATTTGAGGCTGATTCGACATAATTATTCGCTATTTTGCCGTAGTAGGGCGATCGCCAGAACGATGAGGCGGAATGCCGAGTGCATCTATCAACTGTTGTTCTGTTACACCCAACTTCGCCGCCGCCGCCTTAAAATCAGGGCGAGGAGGACGCGCACCTCGCTCGGACGGATTTGGAGGATTAGCAGGAACTCCCAACGCATCCTTTAACTGTGCTTCGGTGACTCCTAGCTTAGTCGCAGAGGAAGCAAAATCAGGGCGAGGAGGACGCGCACCTCGCTCAGACGGATTTGGAGGATTGGCA
>CAXTCQ010000009.1:0-38365 GCA_964242965.1 uncultured Calothrix sp.
ACCTATAAAATATGTATAAGTATGTTTATGAATTCGTCAACTAGTCAAATACTCCCCTCTCTCCCCCATCTCCCCCGCAACTTCTTTGCATAATCTTCAGTCATTGCTTTATTATGCCGATGAGAACTTTTATACTAATTTGATGATGAGTAGTTTTGTAAAGTGGTGTGTTAAGTATCGCCGCAGCAAGCAGGCGTTTTTTGCTGCACTAGTAGCGTTGACAATGGCTGCAACAATGTTATTATCCTTGCCACTAGCTGCTCAAATACCTCCTGTAGCAAAAAGCGAGTTGCGGGGAGTATGGCTAACTAATATTGATAGTAACGTGCTGTTTGGCAAAGAACGCTTGGATAAAGCGTTGCAACGTCTTAAAGAATTGAACTTTAATACCGTATACCCGACGGTATGGAACTGGGGATGGACGCTGTATCCGAGTCAAGTTGCAGAAAAAGTAATTGGACGCGGACTCGACCCAGAACCGGGACTGCAAGGACGCGACATGCTCAAAGAAATGGTCGAAGGGGGACATGCGAAAGGTTTAACAGTAATTCCCTGGTTTGAATTTGGGTTTATGGCACCAGCCGATTCGCAACTAGCGAAGCGCCGTCCCCAATGGCTAACCAGCCGCCGCGACGGTAGTACCATTGTTAAAGAAGGAACTCATAATCGGGTTTGGTTGAGTCCATTTCGCCCGGACGTGCAGCAATTTATGCAAGATTTAGTCGTTGAAATCGTCAAAAATTACGATATCGACGGGATTCAATTCGATGACCACTTAGGTTTACCAGCAGAACTAGGTTACGACAATTACACAGTAGCGATGTACAAAAAAGAACATCGCGGCAAATTACCCCCTAAAAATCCCCAAGACCCAGAATGGCTGCGGTGGAGGGCAAATAAAATCACTGGCTTCATGAAGCGGTTATTTACAGCAATAAAAGCTGCTAACAAAGATTGTATAGTTTCGGTTGCACCCAACCCGCAGCGGTTTTCTTACGACTTCTTTTTAGCCGATTGGGCACGATGGGAGAGAATGGGGTTGATTGAAGATTTGGTTTTACAAGTGTACCGTAACGATTTAAAAGTATTTAACAGTGAATTAGACCGTCCAGAAGTTAAAGCTGCAAGCCGTCACATACCAGTGAGTGTAGGAATTATTAGCGGATTGAAAGGGAAATCCGTGCCAATGCAGCAAATTGAGACGCAGGTGAATAATGTACGCGATCGCAAATACGCTGGTGTGTCATTTTTCTTCTATGAAACCTTGTGGAATATGTCCAAAGAATCACTCCAACAACGTCAAACTCGTTTGCAAAATATTTTCCCAACTCCAACAAAATATCCGAATCTACTCAGAGGTTGGAAACCTTAAGTTAATTGATATTTATAAGATAGTTATTGATTGTCAGTTCGATAAATATTAAACTAACAACCAATAACTATTAATTAATTGGGTGCATGTCTACTTACGAAAATATATATACAGTTGTCCGCCAAATACCTCCCGGTTGCGTCGCAACATACGGTCAAATAGCAGAATTAGCAAATCTTTGCGGTAAACCGCGCTTAATCGGATATGCTCTTTATCGAGTCGAAATATCATCCGATATACCGTGGCATCGAGTAGTTAATGCCAAAGGGGAAATATCCTATTCTCCCTTGCGTCAAGGTGGAGACCGTACACAGAAAGTATTACTGGAACAAGAAGGTATAGAATTCAGTCCCCAAGGAAAAATCAACCTGCATAAATATATATGGCATCCCGGCAACATACCGCATCCCGACAACATAGCGTATCCCGGCAAAATACCGTATCCCGGCAACATACCGTAGGGGCAGGTTCACGAGAGATTAAATTGAGTACGAAAAATCTAAATAAACCTGCCCCAACCCATCGATGTGTTTAATGAATATCATGCCGAGGTGGGTTTATGTGTATTTGGTAGGGATTAATATCATGTCGGGGCGGGTTTATGTGTATGAAGGCGAGGAAATCGTGTTAATTCATATCATGCCGGGGCGGATTTATATGTGTTAATTCATATCATGCCGGGGCGGGTTTATATGTATTTGGCGAGGAAATCAGTATTATTAGTGAACCCGCCCCTACGTGCCCACATCATTTTTTCCATATTTAATATAATTTCATATTAAAATCGGTAAACCCACGATTATGGCATCCAATGACAAAATGCCATTATAAATGCATTTAATAGGCATTTATCAAACATGGCATTCAATCCGAAAAAACATCACCGTCGTTCCATTCGTTTAAAAGGATACGACTACACCCAACCAGGTGCATATTTCGTAACGATTTGTACATCCAAACGCGAACATTTATTTGGACATATTCAAGATGAAAAAATGCATTTAAACCGTTATGGCGAAGTAGTTCAATACAATTGGAATTATTTACCCAAAGTTTATCCCCACGTCCAATTAGATGCATTTGTAATCATGCCAGACCACATCCACGCCATCATCGTGTTGAAAGATGACGTAGGGGCGGGTTCACCGATAGTTGAATTGTTAACAAAAAATCCCTATAAACCCGCCCCAACCCCACAGAAACGCCACGGATTACCAGAAATTGTCAGGGGTTTAAAAACATGTTCCGGAACCCGTATAAATCAATTACGTTCAACCAAAGGAATACCAGTTTGGCAACGCGGCTATTACGAACATATCGTGCGTAACGAAGAAGCATTAGTAAACATCCGTAAATACATCATCAATAATCCTTTAAAATGGCAAAAAGACAAATTAAATTACAGTATTGGAGATAAATTTTCTAAAAATATTCATGTACAAATAGACACACAAATAAATATATCAATGAATCTATCTTCATAGTTTACGTAACAACGATTAGTCAGGGCAGGTTCATTAATATTGTTGATGAACCTACTGCCCCACTATGAAATAGAAAAAATCAATTTCGCAGTAAGCGCAAACCACTTAACGTCACTAATATCGTCGAACCTTCGTGTCCAATCACCCCAATCGGCAAAGACAAATGTGCCGCAAAATTAGTAAGCAACAACAGAATAATAAAGCCGAGTGCGAAGGTAATATTTTGCTTGACAATATTAACAGCGCGTCGTCCCAAACGTATCGCTGTAACTATTTTTTCTAAACGGTCTGCCATTAAAACAATATCAGCCGTTTCTAATGCAACATCGCTACCTGCCACACCCATTACAATACCGACTGTTGCAGCAGCAAGTGCTGGTGCATCGTTGATACCATCGCCAACCATTGCCACGCTACCGTATTCTTGACACAGGCGTTTAATTACACTTACTTTATCTTCGGGTAAAAGTTCGGCATATATCTCATCAATACCCAGTTGCTGGGCAACACTTTGGGCAGTAAGTTGATTATCCCCAGTTAGCATGACTATTTTTTGCACGCCCAATCTTTGCAAACGCTGCACTAAAAATATAGCTTCATCGCGGATAGTGTCGGCAACTGCAATTAGTCCGAGAACTTGTCCTGCTTGTGCTACCCAGATAACGGTTTTACCAGCAGATGCTAATTCCTGGCTTGATTGAATTAAATTTTGGGGAATTTCGCTAATTTCTTGCTGAATGAAACCGATTTTTCCCAGGATTATTTTATCACTTTGAACAAGAGCGGTAATACCTAACCCAGCTAAAGCTTGAACGTTTATAGCTTCAGGTAATTCGAGGTTTTGGGCAGATGTGACAATTGCTTGGGCAATGGGGTGTTCGGAAAAAGTTTCGACTGCTGCTGCGACTTGTAGTACTTGCGCTTCGGAATAACCTGATGCTGGAATAATCTCGACAACTTGAGGTTTTCCTGTAGTTAGAGTACCAGTTTTATCGAATGCGATCGCACGCACTTTTCCCATCATCTCCAAATACACACCGCTTTTAAACAAAATCCCTTGTCTTGCCCCATTGGCAATTCCCGATAGTAATGTTGGCATAATTGCTGCCATTAACGCGCAGGGTGAAGCTACGACTAAAAAAATCAAAGCCCGATAAATCGTGTTTTCCCAACTCCAACCCAAAATGAATGGCGGTAAAATCGCTAACATTAATCCCAAAATCACAATTATTTTTGCGTAACCTCGTTCAAATCTTTCGAGAAATTGCTGCGATGGAGGTGCTTCGGTTTGCGCTTGCAAGACTTGTTTCACAATCCTCTGAATTAAACTCGATTCTGGTGGTTGATGAACTCGCAACCGCAACGCACCGTTACCGTTAATTGTTCCACCAAAAGCTTCATCTCCAACGGTTTTCTCAACAGGTAGTGACTCAGCAGTAATTGCCGCTTCGTTGATGCTACTAAATCCCTCTGTAATAATACTGTCTGTAGGAATGATTTCGCCCGGTTTAACGAGAATTTGCGAACCTACTTTTAATTGACTAATGGCAATCTCAATCACTTGCCCGCGTGACAAAACCCGCGCTGTATCCGGAGTTAGCTGCATCAAACTGCGAATCGCACGTTCGGTACGTTGCATTGCATAACCTTCCAATGCACCGCTAATGGCAAAAATCAAAATCAGCACCGCACCATCAACTATAAAATAATACTCGCGTCGCCACAAACCTAAACCAGCAGCACCTAACGCTGCCACAATCATTAGTAAATCAACATCTAATTCTTTTTCTGTAAATAGCGTTGTCAATCCTTCTTTGGCACTTCCATAACCACCAACGACATAAGCTACTGGTAGCAAAAACAGCGCAAAACCAATCCAATTTACGTGTAGTGCAAACCAGCCAATTAGCACGAACAAACCGCACACCATAGCTGCTACAGTTTCAGAGTGTTCTTGAAGCAGCGTTTTGTAATTAGTTGATACCGATGGTAGATACATAATCTTTGCCGAAGTCAGTTTAGCGACTTCTTCAGCCTAAACCTTAACATTAATGTCAATGTCAAGCAGGGGTGACAAGAGGTCGGGGAATCAAAAATTGATAACGGACAGTAAAACTACTGTCAAAACGTATATTTTTAGTACTTTTTTCGTATTTCCGAAGCTAGATGTTATTTCTGATATTTATAACAAACTAGTTAGTAAATGAGTTTAAATTGCGCTCGTCATGAATACCAACAATCAAGGTTCATCTGAAAGTAAAGAAATTTTAAATAAGAAAAGTTCGGCTCAATTCACGATTAGTATTCTTTCCGGAATTTTACTAATTCTAATAATTGCAGCAAGTAGTTATTACGGGTTAATTCGTTTTTAATGCTAATAACAGTCATCTAAAATTCGTGAAAATTAGTGATAAATCAATAATTTTGTAGGGTGGGCATTACCCACCCTACTTTTTTAAAAACTTATGGGTAAACAAATAAATTTAGGACTTACGCAAAAACCGAAACATACCCTCTTAATGTGTTCTCCGTGATGTGCTAGCCTACGGCATGACGCAAAGCGTCTACATTCTTTCATGACTGCTGCGTAATATAATTACTGGTAAACTCCGTCTTGTTGTCAGCCTCAAGTAAGATAGAGATAATCTTATTTTTCAGAGTTTATAAGCAGTTAATGCGAGGTTGTATGAATGGCGGGTTGACTATCAAAGAACTTACACAAGAAGTTGGCGGTGGGATAACTCCGCGTATGGTTAGGCATTATCATCAATTAGGGTTATTGCCGGAAGCAGTGCGATCGCATGGCAATTATCGGCTTTACAATCAGACAGATATATGTCGTCTGCAACGCATTGTAGCGCTGAAACAGCAAGGATTTCAACTCAATCATATTCGTCATCTCCTGGAAACCGAACCTAAAAATAATAGTACTCAAACCTTAACAACGCACTTACAGCTGCAATATCGCAATGTCATACAGCAAATTGCCCAACTTCGACAAACTGCATCTGCGTTAGAAGCTTTACTAGGACGCGACAAACACTGTCAAGTTGTTCAAGCTGAGGTGTTAGCGCAACTCAAGCTAATCGAAGTTGAAACCCAATCGGGACTCGATGGACTCGACAAATTTTGGGCTGGTTTAGATGCAGAAGTTCACGCACACCCCGAAGACTTTCAAGAATCGCTGCAAAATTTGCTCCCAGACCTTTCCACTCGTTCGGAAATTGAACGCGCTTTAATTTCTAACTTAGTTATGGCTACGGGAGATGTCAGTTTAGTTGGGTTTATTCGGTTTGATAGTAATGTTTTTGTAGCTAGTCGTAATGCACTGAAATCGGGTTGTCAAATTATTGCAGATATCCCGACAGTTGCAGGTGCATTCGACCAAACAAGATTAGCGCATTTAGGCTGTCGAGTTGAGACATTAATCGATAATCCGCACATTTCCACGGCTATCGAAGCCGAAAATGCATTTTGGCAAAATCAACAATGCCGTGTCAAATTACAGGAAATTACTCAAAATAGTATTATTGTAATTGGCTATGCTCCGAGTATATTGTTGTCAGTTTGTGAAGCAATTCAACAAAAACAAATTCAACCAGCTTTGGTGATTGGAATGCCGATTGGATTTAGCCACGCACCCGCAGCAAAGCGTCAAATTATGCAATCGGGTATCCCATTTCTGACTATAGAAGGTACTTTGGGAGGGGGATTATTAGCTGCAACAGCTTTGAATACATTAGCCGAGTGGGTAATTGAAAAGCCTGATTGCCATTGCTATTTACAGCAAAATAACTATTAAATTTAAACATTTTTTTAGGACTTACACGAACACTCTCCCAAACTAGGGTTTTTGCCGGATAAAGGAAACCAAGTTCTTAATTTTGGATAAAGTCGAGCTTACGGGCACGCAGCGAGTCCTCTTAGGAGGAGGGTATCCATGTATTCTTTGTGTCCTTTGTGGTTCATTTTTCGTGATTATTACCTAAATTATAATTTTATATTAATCCTGCCAAAAAACGCATTCTTTTTGACGTTCGGATAATTTATCTCCTAGTAGAAATAAATTTTCTTTGGGGAGGCATGATTGGCAATAAAAAGGGAATTTTGGCTGTCTAGAAGTATAATCAAAAAAAATTGAATATCGATCGCAAGCAACTGGCATCTTGCCTCGATGTAAAATATTTCCAGTATTTGCAATTACTACCGTACCAGCAGAACCAGTACAGGTTTGCCAAATTGACGAATCTGCAACTTTCTGCATGACATTATCTAAAATTTGTCCGTGTTTATATTTAAGAGCTTTACAAACCTCTGCTGTCAAATCATTAGGAATATATTGAAAAGGTCCCCCACCTTCATCAACATCATTTAAATAAATAATAATTTTCAGAAAATGTGGATCTTCAATATCTTTATGCCATAACCTTGTTTTTCGCTGGACTTTATTGGCTAAGTCTCGACGAAAATATGAACCATGATAAGCAACAGGCAAACCAAGATAATTTTCAACAATATTCAGTAACCGTTCTTGCAGTCCCCAAAAAAAAATGTCGGGGTAAGTCATAATTTGCTGGGAGTTAGCATGAACAACAAATTGATTATTGTTTCTAGTATCAGCCTGATAAATCTTAGGAATTAGGCTTTTTGCCGCTTCAAGCATTTGTGGAGTAGATGGAATTGATAGCGACTTTAATGAAGTTACAACAACTCCTTCACGCTTGATTTTCTCAACTAAATTTAAGTCATCATTTGAAATAATCGGTAAATTACAAATATGTTTTTCTAAAGCTGTTTGATAATTAACTTCAGAGCGATTTTGAATAAAGGGTATCCGATACATTCTTCGCAAAAATCTGTTAATAACTTTCTGAGGCAATGTGTTCATGGAGTGAGGTCATTGCATAATTGGAGCGAGCTTTAAATTCAATTTAATCGCGCTTAAAGAATAAGTCCATAAAATATTGATGAAATTTAATTGCTACATAAGATAGAATAAAAGTATATCTGCGGATATAAATCATTATAATTAAGCAGCATTTATTACTTGCTCGTCCGACATGACTTCAGGTAGCAAAGAAGCAGCAGGCGTACCATTATCTACAACTGATGCCATAGCTCGCCTCTAAACTACGCACGTATAATAACCACAGAACGTCCTGTTTTAGTCGTTGCATTTTTAGTTTTCAAACCAATGGTCGTGGTGACGCTTGCGCCCAAACCTGCAAAGCACCTTGAATTCTTCGTCCTGGCTGTGCAGTGTTCCAATTTTCTGGGGGGCGTAAATCTTTGGGTAAATCAAACCGCACGCTAGCTTCCCATGCATCAAGAATAGGTATTTCTGCCGCCGCTGGGTCATGACTAAAAGGGGCACCAACTTCTGCTGACACCATAATAGCTGTATAGCGTCCGCTCTGGGTTAGCTCTTTAGCTAGTGCTAGCATTGCTGTTGTTTTACCCGTTTGACGCGGTGCGTGAATCACAAAATAGCTTTCTTGCTGAATTAACCGCGATAAATTAGGCAACCTTACAGTAGGCGATAGCATGTAGTGTTTGTCAGATTGGCAAGGACCTGATATGTTGAACCATCGAGCCATGACAACCCCCACTAGCTATCTGTGACAATGCCCAGTTTAGCGCATATTGTTAATTAGCACGCTTTCATGGTTGTCAGCAGCCACGTCCTTGATTAACTTGTAACGGTTCCAAGTTAGTTTCTTCTTGGAATTCTTATTAACTACCTTAAACAAAAGTTGAATACCGTGCAGAACCCCTACACCCTTCTTTCCTCGGTCGCTACCCAAGCCCGCAAAACTTCTGCCACAGTCCAAGCTTGAGCAATACAACCGCGTGGAGTCATTGGTGCATCCCCATCAAAAATTTCGCTCAGGCTGCCAACACCCCCTGCATAAAGATGGTTTGCCATTGGTTCTAAAAACTGGCGTGCTTGTGCGGGATTGTTATATACGCGCAAATGTGCGAAAACAAAAGTACCCAACAACCAACCCCAAACTGTACCTTGATGGTATGCACTATCGCGTTTATACTGGTCGCCGCCGTAAATTCCCTGGTATTGCGAATGATTGGGGTCAAGCGATCGCATTCCATAACTTGTTAGCAGCATCCTGGCGCAAATATCGACTATAGAACGTTCTTGCGTTGCGGTAAGTAAACTTTCAGGCAATGACACTGCAAAAAGCTGATTCGGACGTAACGCAGCATCATCTCCATCGGGTGTATCCAATACGTCATAACAATAACCAGTTTGCGGATTCCAAAACCGCGAAAATCGTGCTTGAGTTCGGTCAGCCATTGCTGTATATTCTTGGTGCGGTTTGCTAAGGTGACGCGCAAAATTAGCCATTGTCCGCAAAGCATTGTACCAAAGAGCATTGATTTCGATAGGTTTACCGATGCGCGGTGTCACTACCCAATCCCCGACTTTCGCATCCATCCAAGTTAATTGCGTTCCCGCTTCTCCTGCATATAGCAACCCATCTGCCGCGTCGAGGTGAATATTATAGCGAGTTCCGCGACAGTGCCAATCAATGATATCAGCCAGGACTGGGAAAAGTTCATCGAGTAAATCATCATCTTCTGTAGCACTATAGTAAAGCCGCAACGCTTCAAAATACCATAGCGTCGCATCCACAGTATTATATTCAGGATTGTCCCCCGCATCCGGAAACCGATTTGGCAGCATTCCTTGGTTGACATACTTAGAAAAAGTGCGTATAAGCGAACGGGCAATTTCTGGACGACCAGTTGTCAAAGTCAAACCCGGCAAACTAATCATCGTATCCCGTCCCCAGTCGCTAAACCAGTGATAACCCGCAATAATCGTTTTACCGTGCGGTTCGTCGGGTACGGGACGTTCGACAATAAATTGGTCTGCTGCGAGAACCAAATGTTTCACCCAAGCAGGAGAATTTTTAAACTTTGGGGAATTGTTATTCCAAATTCCCAATAACCTTTGTTCGTAAGCATGATGCGACTTAAGTGCAGCATCACCATCATGTTGGTGTTGCGTCTCGATTTGCTGCGCTTGGGTACTTGCCACCAAAGTCAGTGATTCCCCTGAGTTTAAAGTAACTTGGAACGTTGCCGCATGAAGATGGTCTTCGCTGTCATTCAGTCCCCGATAGCGTTCTACTGCCAAATCATATCCGTAATACCAATTGTGGATAGGTGACGACTCGGCGGGACACAACAAATATAATGGTGTCGCACCCGGATATGCAGTAACGCGAATTCCCCCATCTACTTGTTCGACAGCCATTTGCCAGCCATTCGCTTGACTACTGCTATGGTAATCGCGGTAATTTACCATCGCTTTCAGCGTCAATTTCAATGGTTGAGTTCCACGTCGCAACGAGTATTGCACAAAAGTCGTATTTGCACCCTGTTGCATCCACACCCGTTTTTCGATTCTCGCATCCCCAAGCGCAAACTGCCACACTGGAATAGTCCCTTCGAGAAAAAACCGTTCGATGTGGCGATAACCTTGGGGACTGACGATATCACCTGCCCAGCGGTTCGCGTGCAAAGGATAAGCGCGATTATCGTAAAAACCAGTTTCATCCAACTTTGTCAACATCAAAGTCCTACCTAGCGGCGGTTTCAGTGCAGCTACCAATAGCCCGTGATAGCGCCGAGTTAACATCCCAGCCACAGTACCCGAAGCATAACCACCAATCCCATTTGTAACCAACCATTCCCGTGATTCCGCCGTATTGAGATTGCCGCAAATTTCGCGCCCAAATTCTATGCACATATGTATCTACTTTAAAAATTCAAAATTTATATTTAGTTGGACTATACAAGCAAGATGCTATCCTACGACTAATTATTTGGGAAGGCAACTTAGTATCAAAATTCAAGGTTTAGGCTTGGGCAGGAAATCTGGATTAAGAGTTCTTGATTCGGAAATGGTAAAAAGTAGATAAAAGTAGGTTGGGTGCCCTTCAAGAACGCGTAAAGGGCGAAGGAAGCACAATACGATTTTATGAGGTCAGGTCAAAAACAAGCTAGCTGACAAGTCAGCGCAACGCTTACGCTAATTTTGTATACTGATACTACCTATTGGCTAAGTCAAAATTTAAATGTCCCTGTAGTCAATGGCAAGGAAACCTAATTTGGCAGCTGCGATGAAAAAGGTTGCTAAACCCGAACGTTACCCGCTCCCCCCGCGAAAACCAATATAAAAAAAGGGTAGTGGGCGGAATCGGCGACGGGGAGCGGTAGCAATTTGTTCCCGCAGCCCCAGCCAAAACTAACACTTATTGTGTGCGTTTAGTGTTGCACCACATGCTATAACCGGGGGAACCCTGGCGAACTCGCTATTGCTCCCCAACCTTACGTTAACTGCGATTTTATCGGTTAGTTGAACCGTTCCCGTTGCCTCCTTGTTGTCGTAAATACTCCCAGATGCGCTGTATTTGGGCTTGAAACACAGCGCGATGGTCGAAGACCGCTCCTGAGGAGCATCGCGTTCTGCATTCTGCGACGCAATACGTAAAGCAACTTGGTGGTCGCGGGCAATATCAGCAAGTCTTGCCACGGTTCGCTCTAATCGCGCTGCGGTTTGATTGTTACTGCGGGTTTCGCGCCGCACGCTGCCTTGAATTGTGCGTATAAGGTCAATTTCATCACCCAGCGCCTCTAATTGTGCGTCTACATTGTCTAATCGCGCTGTCATATCTTGGGGTTGGTCTGCCGTTATCATGCCTCCTTATTTATATTTCCCTAACGATTAGAAGCTAACATTTCCAACAATTCCTCCTCACTCAACGTTGCCACACCCAAACTTTCAGCCTTTGTCAACTTAGAACCAGCCTCTTCACCAGCCACCAAAAAGTCAGTTTTCTTACTCACTGAATCCGTAACTTTACCGCCTGCTTTTTGAATCAAAGCCTTGGCTTCGTCGCGTTTCAATGTTGGCAAGGTTCCCGTAATTACAAAAATCTTACCTGCTAACTTCCCATTCGCATCACCCGTCGATTCCTCAACAGTTCCCACAAACTGCAAACCAGCACCCTTCAACCGTTCAATCAATGCTTGATTCGCACTAATCCGGAACCATTGATAAATACTGTCGGCGATTTCCGCACCAATCCCGTAAATACCTTCAATTTGCGCCCGTGATGCCTCTGCCAACTGTTCGACGCTGGGGAATTTTTCAGCTAGCAATTGCGCGGTGACATTCCCGACGTGACGAATTCCCAAACCATATAACACCCGTCCCCAAGGCTGATTTTTCGAGTTCGTAATTGCATCGACGATTTTAATCGCTGACTTTTGCCCCATTCTTTCCAATGCACATAATTGGTCGGGTGTCAACTCATATATATCGGCAACTGAATGCACTACACCTTTATCAACGAGTTGATGCACCAACTTTTCCCCCATCCCGCGAATATCGAGCGCATCTCGACTTACCCAATGCTCGATAGAACCTTTGAGAATTGCCGCGCAGGAAGCATTCACGCACCGGGTCACGGCTTCGTCCTTTTCACGGACTGCGGGTTGACCGCATACCGGGCAATGGGTGGGCATTACAAAAGCCTCAGTCCCATCCGGACGGAGTTCTTTGAGGACGCGCACGACTTCCGGGATGATTTCGCCGGCTTTGCGAACAATTGCAGTATCGCCAATGCGGATGTCGAGTTGAGTTATGCGATCGCCATTATGTAAAGTTGCCCTTTGTACTGTTGTCCCCGCAAGAATAACGGGACGCATTTCTGCCAAGGGTGTTAATGCTCCGGTACGTCCGACGTTGACGACGATATTCTCAACTACAGTCGGTGCTTCTTCGGCAGCATACTTCAATGCTACTGCCCAGCGGGGAAATTTCTGTGTAAATCCCAATTGTTCTTGCAGCTTGAACGAATTGAGTTTTACCACTACCCCATCAGTCATGTAAGGTAAATGCAGCCGTTCGGTGTCCCAATAGTCGTAATATTCGGCAACGTTTTGTATGGATGGGCACAGCTTTTTATTAGGATTTACCTTAAAGCCGATATTTTGCAACAATTCCAGCGCAGCCCACTGAGTATTAGCAATACTGGCATCATCCCGACCGGGGATATGTAAAGTATAAGCGAAAAAGTCCAATCGACGTTTATCGACAATCCGCGAGTCGAGTTGTCGCAATGTTCCCGCAGTAGCGTTACGAGGATTTGCAAACTGCGTTTCACCAGCTTTTTGGCGTTCTTCATTGATTTGTTTGAACACATCCAGCGGCAAAAATGCCTCACCCCGAATCTCAATCCGTTCGGGAATCGCACCCGCAAACGCATCCGCATTCAACCGCAAAGGAATCGAACGGATGGTTCGGATATTTTGGGTAACATTTTCCCCCATTACCCCATCACCCCGTGTCGCACCTCGCGTTAAAATCCCATTTTCGTATGTCAGCGCTAAAGCGTTACCATCAATCTTCAATTCACAGACATATTCGACACTATTTTGTAGCGACATTAGATATGATGGTTCTAAATTTCGCCGCCATCGAACATCCCAATTTTTCAATTCTTCGGTATTGAAGGCATTCTCTAAACTGTATAGCGGTACATTATGACGTACCGAATTGAACTGCGTTGCAGGTTTCTCCCCTACCCGTTGCGTGGGACTATCGGATGAAACCAATTCGGGATACTCAATTTCCAACTCGTACAGTTCGCGGTATAGCTTATCGTACACCGCGTCCTCCATTATTGGCGCATCCAGTACGTAGTAAGCATAGCTAGCATTTTGCAAAAGCTGCCGTAGTTCTTGGATTCGTGTTGTAACATCCGGCATAGTTGATTCCATAGAATATCACCTTTGTGCGGCAGGATATATATGATAGTTTGGGGAAGTAGGAAATATAGAAAATATATTCTAATTCACTCTTCCCCCTTTCCGTTTCCCCCTACGTTCTCAACTATCCCAATCCTCTACTTCATACAGGAATCGGGTACTGCCCATTAATTTGCGATTTGCCGAAGTGCTTTGTACAAAAACTGCGTATTTTTCCAAATTACTAGGCTTAATCCGAGCAGTCGAACCCTCTGGCAATCCTAACATTTCCCTTGCAGCTTGCCCTTGAAATAGATCGCCCGTCCCTTTTTCCATTAAAACAATTTCTTTACTACCTTGGATAGTTTCGGTTTTGGTAAATTCATAAAAACCGCGTCCGACTTTGAAATTCAAACCGTTATCCAATACAAATGCTTTGATAGAGACATTATCATCAACATCAAGAACCTGAAACCGACCCGGAGGTACAGTACGCAAACTTGCTGCTTCGTAAACAGTCTCTTCGCGTTTCATCATTGAATTGAAGATGCGATTTAGCCCGCGACTCATCCTTCCTTCTTCAATGATTTCCTTTTCGTATGCTTGTAATTGCTCGTTTGAAGATTGTTGATAGCAAACCGCTAAAAATAAGTCTGTGATATAAGAAAATTGGTCGAGATTGACGTGAAAACCACCCGATTCTTGAGCTAATTCTTTATAAAATGGTGTTGCATGGGAACGGTTTAATGCTTGTACTCCATAAACCATTATTTCTTTATCGGCTAGCTTCTTAATTTCTTGTCGCCAATTCAATTTTTGCGGGTTTTGTGCGGGTGCATGAGGAATATCATCGCCAATTAATACTAGGGATTTTGACGCAGATTCTGACCAAGAGAATGATTGAGCTTCATGCAATACTAATTCGTAGCATTCGGGTGCATCACCACCATTCGTTGGTGAAACGTTCTGGACAAAATTGCAAATTGCATCTATATCAGCGGACAAATCGAAATGCTTGGTAACGTAAGTTGAATCTTTATCGCAATAGTCACCATGTGCGATAATACCAATTTTAATTAAAGGGATTTCATTTATCAACCGATTCACAGTTTCTTTGATTCTTCGTCGTACCTGTGTTAAGCAAGGGTACATGCTGCCAGTGGTATCAAAACTAAAAACAACTTCAATGCTGCTCATAATTTTACCTTCTCTCTATTTTGAATCGATTCTAACTTTTGGTAAGAAGCTATTAAAAGGTGAAAACGCGGTTCTTTATCTAATATTTATACAAGCGTTCTCAATCGGATGATTTTTGGCTTAGTTGCAACGATTGTAAGTAAATAGACCGACTAAATTAATTTTAGTCGTGTCTGTTTTTCAGTATTTTTGCAGTTGCGATTATTGATGGAATGTTTATGAATTAGTGCGGGTTATAAGCTAAGGAAGATGCGCTATTCGCGCAGCGTTCCCGTAGGGTAGCGCTACTACTCACGATAAGGTTTGTTTAGCATTGATGCGCCTTCTACTTTAAGTTAGTACAATTATACCATAAAGATCGAAAAAGGCAAGCATGTTGTATTATTTTGAGGTGATTATCTGACGTGTGGAGTAAAAATACTAACACTTATGACACCGATAATTATTGGACATCGCGGTGCTAGTGGATACCGTCCCGAACATACCCTGGCAGCTTATGAATTAGCGATTGATATGGGTGCTGATTATATCGAACCCGATTTAGTTATAACTAAAGATGGTGTATTAGTTGCACGACACGAAAATGAGATTTCTGAAACTACAGATGTTGGAAATTATCGAGAGTTTGTAAATCGTCAAACCACAAAGTCGATTGATGGTGAATCTAAAGGTGGTTGGTTTTGCGAGGATTTTACGCTAGCAGAAATTAAGCAGTTGCGTGTAAAGGAACGAATTCCGAATATTCGTCCTGGTAATGCTGTTTTTCATGGATTGTATGAGATAGCGACATTACAAGAAATCATTGATTTGGCAAAGCGTAAAAGTTTTGAGACTAAACGTACAATCGGTATTTATCCGGAAACGAAGCATCCCAGTTATTTCGAGTCGATTGGATTAGCGTTGGAAGAACCTTTGATTACAGCTTTACATGCAAATGGTTATGAAGGTAGTAATGCACCAATATTTATCCAATCTTTTGAAGTCAGTAATCTGAGGTATTTATCTACAAAAACTGATTTACCGCTAGTACAACTAATTAATGATACGGGAAAGCCGTATGATTTTATTGCAAATGGACATGCACGCACTTTCACAGACTTAATAACAGCGGCAGGATTGAGCAAAATTGCTGGCTATGCAAAAGCAATCGGTGTTAATAAAAATTTGTTAATTCCTAGAGATAGTAATAATAAGTTAATGTCTCCAACGACCCTAGTAAGTGATGCTCATCAAGCAAATTTACTTGTTCATGCTTGGACTTTTCGGAATGAGAATATTTTTTTACCTATGGATTTACAAGATAATCCATTAAAAGAATATGAATTATTTCTAGAATTAGGAATTGATGGATTATTTACAGATAATTCCGATACTGCGATGGCAGCAGCCACTCACCACCGGAGTATCACTCAAATTGATGTTCTTAGCGACCCGCTTTAACCAAACATCAAAGCAATAACGTAAAATTCTTCCTTGTTGCTGTATGCTGATGATTATACTGAGTAATTTCCACTATTCATAAAATCAATTATGCTTCGCTTATATACTTCATGGCTTCTAGGAATCGTGACTTTAGCTGGTTTTGGATCGAGCATAGAAAGTGCAAAAGCGCAAACTACCTATGCATTTAATACCACTTATGACGGATCGTCGGCGCTATTAAAGTCCATTACTGAAGATATAACAGTGAGAAGTATTTCAGGCTCAAGTAATGATGCGCCTTATAATTTAACCAAAGCAAGCGGTTTTGCTTACGTTAAAACAGACTCAAGTACTGGCTCGTACCGCTTTAGTACTAATCCAGAAACATTTGGCTTACAAAATCTACCACTTGGTGGAGTCACGTTATTTGGAGAAGGCAACAACAAATTATTTTATCAGGTTGAAAACGGTACAGGAGTTTTTAATATTGAAACGCTGACCACTACTGGCTCTAATACTAATAACATCACTGGTGGAGAAGGTTTGTTTCAAGGTGCAACAGGTACGCTTACTGGTTTTGAAGTTTATCAAGTCGCCAACCTTTTAGTAGACCCAACTAGCGCCAGTAAAGGAAGAGTGACAATAAATGGTACTATCTCTGTATTGACAACCCAAAAAGTTCCAGAGCCAAACACTACTGCGGCACTGGCTGGAATAGGTATAATCGGCGTTACGTTTTTATTACGCTCTATACGCAATCAAACGTCATCATCCCGATCATTTTGAAAACAGCATCAACGCGATGAATTTATTTGATGTTTTGAAGGAAGCGATCGCTTTGCGCAAAATTTGCGTAACATTACGAACAACGCTACAAGCACCAATATGGTCAATGTATAATTTGCTTTGGGTACAGACATCACTTTAGCCTTGAGGAACCAGCAACTAGCTAGTTGTATTAATTATAATGAAACCCAACGATTATGTTGGGTAACGCTTAACGCTACACCCAACCTACATTAGCGACATTAGCGACGTTAGCTTACTTAGTTATTCATCGGAATTTGAATAATAAACTCAGTACCTTGTCCTGAAGTTGAGAAACATTCTAATGTTCCACCATGTTTGTCGGTGATAATTTGATAACTAATTGAAAGTCCCAATCCTGTACCTTTGCCTTCGGGTTTAGTCGTGTAAAACGCTTGAAATATCTGATTTCTTATTGATTCTGGTATTCCCATACCATTGTCAGCAATACGAATGGTGAGATTTTCTTTATTAGCTGTAGTACAAATTAGAATTTGCGGTGCTATATTATTTCCACTGCTATGGGGTTGTGGGTGCGTGTCAAGTTCATTAGTATGACGCATCTCATCGATTGATGCTACATGACAAGTGCTAAATGCTTCATCGAGTGCGTCGATAGCATTTGCAAGTAGATTCATGAATACTTGATTAAGTTGTCCTGGGTAACATTGAATTGGGGGTAAATTACCGTAATCTTTGATTATTTGAATCGGTAAACGGTTAGTTTGGGGTTTGAGACGGTGTTGCAAAATCATTAGGGTAGTTTCAATACCTTCATGAATATCAACAGCTTTTTTCTCAATTCCATCGCTGCGAGAGAAAGTGCGTAATGATTGCATGATACCGCGAATGCGATCGCTTCCCAATTTCATCGATGAAAGTAGTTTTGGTAAATCACCAATGATATGGTCTAAATCGATCGACTCTATCATTTCGTCAATCTCATTACCTGCTTTAGGAAACTTTTGTCGATACAACTTTAATAAATAAATCAAATCTTGAGCGTATTGGTTAGCATGGTATAAATTAGTCGAGATAAAACCGATGGGATTATTAATTTCATGTGCAACTCCAGCAACTAATTGCCCTAAAGTCGAGATTTTTTCACTGTGAACTAGTTGGAGTTGCGTTTTTTGTAATTCTTCGACAGTTGCAGATAGTTCTACTGTTCTTTCTTTGACTCTTTGTTCAAGTTTTTGTTTTTGCTGGTCTAATTCTAAGTTCAACTTTCGCAGTTTTAATTGCACTTTAATTCTAGCTATAACTTCATCTTGTTGAAAAGGTTTTGTGATATAATCCACTGCTCCAAGTTGCAACCCTCTGACTTTTTCATGAGTATCAGATAAAGCTGTCATAAAGATAATTGGAATATCTTTTGTCAATGGGTCTGCTTGCAATCGACGGCAGGTTTCAAAACCATCAATTTTTGGCATCATGATATCGAGTAAGATTAAATCGGGTGGATTAGCTGCGACTTGTTCGATACCGCTAATACCATCCATTTCTACCAATACTTCATAACCTGCATCGGCTAAAGTCGTATACAGAACTTCTAGATTGGTCGGACTATCATCAATGACTAAAATAGTCTCGATTGATTTAGTATTTTCAAATATAGTTTTCCGATCTAAATTATCTAACATGGCTTAAATAATATTAATAACTGAGCGAGTAAATGCTATTTTGGAATAGTTTCTTGGATGAAACTTCGGATTTTCTGGATATTCATATTTTTAGCATATTTATTAAGTTGTTTAACAAAGATATGATATTTTTCATCTATCCGAGCAATTCTATCCAATTCTTGCTTAATCCCTTTAATTTGCCCTTTTCTAACGTACTCCAATAACACAGTTAAATCTGAAGCTGGTGGAATCACCATTTCAGTTGTAGCTACTGTTACTAGTTCTTCAGATGGTTCAATGGGAGGACTTGCATAAATCCAGTTGATTTGCAGACGTTTTGCTAATATACTGTACAATTCTTCAGCTTGTAGGGGTCTGGTTAAGAAGTCATCTGCACCTGCTGCTAAAGTTTTTTGACGGTCGAGTTCGTAAATATTTGGTGAAGTCAAAACTATCAAAGCGTCCTCAAATAATTCCGACCTTCGCATTTTTGATAACATATCCCAACCATCCATAATTGGCATAGCGGTGTCGCAAATAATTAAATCTGGGTAGTGTTGTCTGGCTTTCTCAAATCCTTCTTGACCGTTACAAGCTTCAATAACTGTAAAATTTAAGGGTTCTAATAAGCTAATGATTAATGAGCGGTTTTCCCAATAATCATCGACAATCAATATTTTCTTATGACCACCCGAATAGCCAATAATTTTACCTCGACTGGTAATAGTACTGCTTTCAGTCCAATCTTCCGGAACCTGACAATCGATTTCAAATTCAAATAAACTACCAACTCCAGAATGACTTTTAACTTTGATTTGACTACCCATCATTTCAATAATCTTTTGGCTGATTGTTAGTCCTAGTCCCGTTCCTGCAACCTGACTGTCGCTATTTACAACTTGTTCAAAGGGTAAAAATATTTTTTCTATTTGTTCGCAACTCATTCCAACACCCGTATCAGAAACTGAAAAATTAATTTTGATATGAGCTGCTAATTGACTATTACTAACTTTGACTTGTAATTTAACGCATCCCGTATCAGTAAATTTAATAGCATTACTGAGTAAGTTAATTAAGACTTGTCGCAATCTTTTTTTATCTGTAGTTATACCTGTTGGTAAATTTGCTGGTGGTTCGTAAACAAATCCAATGCTTTTTTGCTCGGCTTTAACTCGACATATTTCGACAACTCCTTGAATGAAGGAAGGAAGATGAAAATCTGTAGATTTTAATTCAAGTTTTTGAGCTTCAATTTTAGAGAGGTCAAGAATATCATTAATTAAGTTAAGTAAATGATAACCGCATTGATAAATTGTTTTGATGCCATGTTTTTCTGATTCGGTGAGATTTTGCGATCGCGCAAGTATTTGGGCATAACCGAGAATTCCGTTGAGTGGGGTTCGCAGTTCGTGGCTCATATTTGCCAAAAATTTGTTTTTGGCTTGATTCGCATCGTTTGCACTGGATTCTGCATCTTTTTGAGCTTCGATAAGTGTTTTAAGTCGATGCATCAATTGATTAACTGAGCTTGTTATTATTGCTAATTCATCATTATTTATTATAGGTATTTGGGGGAGATTAGATTTTTCTATTACTCGTTGAGTAGCTTGAGAAAGTATTGTAATTGGATGCGCGATCGCACGACTTGTATAAAGTGCAAAAAAGTACGCAGCCGCAACACTCAAGCTCACACTGAAAACTATAATTATTATTCGCAGTATTTCTACTTGTTGTAAAGATGTTTCAGCTTTATCCTCCTGTAGCTCGGCAGCTTCAACTGCGGTTACAAGCTGATTCATAAATTCCTCAGTTTGAATATTAGTATCGCTATTTCCTAAATTAATAAATATTTGTTGCGGATTTACTCTTTTTGTTTCTAATGCTTTTGATTCAATTTGATTTAATCTATTTGACAAACTTTGAATAAATTTTAGATGGGAATCTTTATATTGTGTTAGTAAAAGTCTCAGTTGAGGATTTGAAGATGTTTGAGCAATTGAGTTGAGGTCAATATATAATTTTTTAGTTGTTGTTAATAGTAATTTTTCTTGCTGAAAATTTTGTTTTTTTTGTTGTGAAGCTGGAGTAATCACAGCTTGCAAATTTAAAGTATTTGTTAGCAAGTCACTTAAAAGTTTACGTTCCTGCCGAATTCGCAGTCGTTGTTCGCTTGCTTGTCGCTGCCAATAATCACTAATTCCAATCCCACTCAAACTACCTGACATGGCAATACCAAGCGCAACAGCATACCCAAATTTAATCTTGCGTTGAACGTTCAGACCATTAATTTTCTGTTTAATATTAATTATTGGCTCAAAAAGCCGATTTGATAAGTTGGTCGCAACTTCCTTAGCATCTGAGTCAGATTCAGGTATCCGATTGTCATTGGCTGGTTGTGGCATGAGCGATAAGCAGGTTTTTAGGTGATATTACAGAAAGCATTACGACTAATAGTAAAAAGTTGGTTGACTAATAGCAAAAATAATGATATTTACATTTCGGAAAATCAAAATTTCTAATTATCATTTTTGTACTATCAAAGAGATAGACTATATATCTCTCTTGATTCAATAATGCCCAAATCGTAAGCAACTATTAACATCTGCCGCAACTTCAGTTTTTGCGAATGATAATTGTAATTACCAACAAAAAGACCCCCGACTTCCGATCGGATACAGAGGCGCGAATGGGGGTTAAGATTCCTTAAAAGTGCCCAAAAATCCCGCGTAGGGGCGGGGTTACCCCGCCCCTACAACCTGTGGGATAACAAAAAATCCATGTAAGGGATATTACCCTTGAATCGCCAACGGTATCGTTATAGAAGTCAGGGGATCTGAGTTTATTAAAGTTTACGCTGAGACGGGATTATATTCTTCTAGTACTTTTGTTACAGGTGGAATTTTTGCCACAATTCCCTTTTTCAGAGGTTCGGGACGTTCAGACCAAGGCAACACACCTTGGGGGTGGGTATAATATTTATCCGCACATTCGAGAACTCCAGCGATTTGTGTAGCTGATAAATCCGCAGGTAAATCCCCAAACAGATATGTGTATTTACTACCCGATACAAAACAAATTGCACAGGAACGATTGCACGAACTCATGCATTCGACAGGTTGAATTGTAAATTCTTCGTGCAGTACCCAGTTTTGATGGTGTTGTTGCAACTGTTTGAGAAGCTTTTCACCACCACTTTCACCAACGCGCTTACCATCTTTCCACGTACTTGCACAGGTTGTACAAACAAATAAAGTATGTTGAGCTTGCATCTATAACCTCGTAGATTAAAGCAAATATTTTTGTTTTTAGCGGGCATTCTGACTTACAAAGTAAAAAGAGTAAAAAGGTATTTCCTTGATTACAGCTGCGGGACAGTGCTGGACTTTCACCAAATTTTCCCCGCTAGAATGTTTACTATACTATAAAATTCCTTAGATAATTTTTTATGTTGCAAAAGTACGATTTATTGCTGCGTCGTGGTAAAGTGCTGAATTTGACGCACGAAGAAGAATTAGCCGATATTGGCATAAAAGATGGAAAAATTGTCGAAATTGCACCTACAATTGACAGTGGAGCGAATATAGAAATTGATGTACAAGGTAAATTAGTTTCACCCCCCTTTGTCGAGTCGCATATTCATCTCGATTCTGCCCTAACTGCTGGTGAACCGCGTTGGAACGAAAGCGGAACATTATTTGAGGGTATCCAAATTTGGGGAGAACGCAAACAGAGTCTATCATTAGAAGATGTCAAAAATCGGGCTATAGCAACGCTCAAGCAACAAGCTGAATATGGCATTTTGTTTGTGCGATCGCACGCGGATGTCAGCGAACCGCAGCTGATTGCCTTGCAAGCTTTGTTAGAAGTGCGTCAGGAAGTCAAAGACTGGATGAAGGTGCAAGTTGTAGCTTTTCCCCAAGATGGAATTTACTCGAAACCTGGAAATGAAGCGTTACTCGAAAAGGCTTTACAAATGGGTGCGGATGTAGTCGGTGGTATACCGCATTACGAGCTTACCCGTGAATATGGGGTGAAGTCAGTCGAGCGCAGCTTTGAATTAGCAAAAGAATACGACTGTTTAATTGATATTCACTGTGACGAAATTGACGACGAGCAATCGCGGTTCCTCGAAGTTGTGGCAGCTTGTGCGATACGTACCGGAATGGGTGCTAGAACTACAGCTAGCCATACAACAGCGTTTGGTTCGTATAATAATGCCTATGCTTTTAAATTAATGGGTTTTTTACAACGCGCCCAAATTAACTTTATTGCCAATCCGCTAATTAATATTACTTTACAAGGAAGAACCGACACCTACCCGAAGCGTCGAGGTGTAACGCGAGTTAAGGAACTTTGGCAAAACGGGTTAAATGTGAGTTTTGGACACGATTGCGTCCAAGACCCTTGGTATAGTTTGGGTACGGGAAACATGCTCGATGTCGCGCATATGGGTGTCCATGTTTGCCAAATGACAGGGATACCGGAGATTAACGCTTGTTTTGAGATGGTAACAACCAACGGTGCAAAAACGTTGCATATCGAGAATGAGTATGGTGTGGAAGTTGGTAAACCCGCGTCTTTGATAGTTTTGGACGAAACTAGTTGCTATGATGCAATACGCGATCGCGCCAAACCAAGTTACGTAATTTCACAAGGTAAGTTATTAACTAAAACTACATCTCAAGTGACTGAGTGGAGGGATTAAAGAATTTAGGAGTTAGGAGGTGCGGAGTTCAGAGTTTTTCCTTTCCCCTTATTCCTTCCCCCCTTTCTTACCCTTTCCCCACTAATATATATAGAGTTGCTTTTAGCCCTGATAGAAACATGAGAATTTGGCTTGCTTGCTTCTTCGTACTATTTGCTCTAGCAGAACTATTCGACTGGGTTAAAAAAATTAACCTTAACCTACCCTTACCCATCTATATCTTGGGTGGCGCATTCTTAGCGGTCGTTTCTAACTACGATAAGATAGTTGGTTCTTATTTAAGCGATACTCGTACCAACGTCATTCGAGACATTATGCCCCAACAACCGCAGTTAGAAACTCCCCACACAACTTCAATTCCTTCAATTTCAAACCAAAAGGAATTACAACTACCCGACACAAAGTAGTTTGCTGGTATAAAAAATATCTCGTAGGAGTAATGGTATGCGATACTACGAGCGGAGTCGCTTGCGAATGCGAGTGCGCGTGCTTTGCACTTAGCGCCCCCAGGAGCGGCGGCAAAACAGCAGTAATTCCCGAAATAAAACAAGGACTTGCTGTTCATGCTGTAATTGTTGCACCAATAATTGCTCCTCGCAGTCAATCAAACTGTAGTTTTTTTCATTTTTTAATAACGAATTAAAGATGGAAGCATCAACCAACAGCCAGCATTTGCTAACACAGTTACTACTGCACCTAAAATTACCCCTTTCATTACTTCCCAATCTTGCCGACGCACCAGAAATATAATTACTGGTATAACATATAAAACTTGAGAAATTCCTATACCAAGAAAACGTCAGCAATTAAAACTTCTTCGCGTCCGTGAGTCGGACAATGTTTAACTAGATAAACTTTGTCATCTTGAAAGATAATTTTGGCTTCGACTTTAACGAGACATTTCGAGCAAACGCTGTTAGTTAAAGCGTAAAAAAGGTAGTTGCGGGTAGGCATAATATATTCTTTGCGTCTTTGCGACTTTGCGCGAGGCTTTCAAAAACCACGATTTGCAGCACGAGTAAATTTAAACAAAGCAGGAAGACTGCGATAGTAATAAAAAATAGCAATCAAACAAGCAATTTGAATCGCACTTAAGCCCCCAAGTGGACGAAAATCGGGTTTGATAAAATCTACCAGAAAACGGAACCCTAAATAGGTAACTAAATAAAATTTAAATAAGTCACCTTCACAATATTGATATTGTCTGCGAATATTTAAAAATAATATCAAACTTATTAAAAATATAATTTCATATATTTGGGTAGGATGGCGAGGAATACCGTCACCAAAATCGACTCCCCAAGGTAATGTAGTTCCAACACCATAGGTTTTATCGCTTAATCCAGTCAAAAAACAGCCGATTCGACCAATTGCAGTACCAACTATTAATGGATAAACAAATGCATCACCTGTAGATTTTGTAACACCAATAATTTTTTTAGTGATTTTTACACCAATTAATCCACCTAATAGCGCACCAACTACCGTTTTCCCTTGCAGTAATAGTAATAAAAATTGTTCGGGATTTTGCCTAAGTAAATCGATGTGTTGCAATCAAACTAGTAACTTTGCACCAACTAGCGCACCGACCATTCCACCGACAATTACTGAAGTGCGTTGGCTTGGTTTAATCGAGTCTTTACCGACGTTATACAATACTAATCGAAATGATACTGCATACGCTATCGATTCAAATAAAATATGCGGGTGGATTTTAAGCGAACCTAAGTAAAGATAGAAGGGAAATGTCATGTATTAAGAAGTTAGGAGTGATGAGTTAGGAGTTATGAATTAAAAAATTTTATTGATTAAAAGTGATTTATAAAGCAAATTTTAAGAATGTAGGTTGGGTGCAACGAAGTGAAACCCAACATAATTGTTGGGTTCCGCAACGCTTGACCCAACCTACAAAAATACTTATAAAAACTCTTAACTATTAACTCCTAACTCTTAACTCCCGTCTATTTTCCCATTTGTCGTTTCATTTTTTGTAATTCATCTTCAGTTTCCCAACGAAGAAACTTATCTTCTAAATCGTCAACGCTACTCGAAGAAGTTGTTGTATTCCACCAACCATTACTCTCGATGCGTTGCTGAGTTTGTGCTTTGGTACGTGCAGTTTGGGCTTGGGCTGCTTTAGTTTGCACTTCTTGACGACGTACTTGAATTTTTTGTAACAATTCTTTAGCTTGCTTGGTGCGTTCCTTCACACCTTGCATATGCGTCCACTGCTGATTTCCCTGACGCAACAATTTGGCTTCATGTTCTTGTGCTGGGGTGGCTAAATCTTCACGGTTAGCAGCTTTTGCCTTTTGTACCCGTTGATGCCATTTTTGAATTTCGGTCGCAGTCGCTAGGATTTCGTCTTGCGATCGCTTTTCTTGTAATTGTAAGTCAGCAATCAATCTTAACGTATCTTCCTCTTGCTGGCGTAACTGGTCTAACAATACATCTAACTCTAAATGCGGATTGTTTCGCAAAAATTCTTCTAAACGGTTTTCGAGGAATCGACTCAAATCATCAAATAAACCCACTGTTAAAACCCCACAGCTTACGTACTTCACCTCATTGTAATAATTATGGCGATATGCGGTATATTACTACATCGAGCTTGAGTTATAAATTTAAAAAGTCTTACCTACAATATTGTAGCGGCTGTTCTTTACCGTCCCCCTAATAATTCAAGCGAAAAAATCAGATTTCCAGGTTTTATCAACAAGGAATAAAACAAAATGCATAAACAAATGTAAGGGGGTTGCACCCCACACCACTCCGGTGACGCACGTAACAACGGGATTTTACTCAATGTCCAATTACCCATGCTTAAATTTTAACTTTCGTAAATAAGTGCATAAAAATCCCCTTGAAAGCCCTATTGATTAAATAAGGGTTGTATTTACCCAATCTACATTTATTTGAAAAGGGGGAAATTATGGACTTCTTCGACAGTTCAATTAGTATGAATCCGCAAGCAGATGTTACAGCTATTAAGAAAACAGAAGTTACACCTGTATCGCAATTAGTTGAGGGTGTAACATCGCTATCGGTGTATGATTATTTGGGTGGGTTAGCAATATTTTTAATTTTTATGGCAATTTGGCGAATGATTACTCAAAAAGTAGAGAAGCCAAAATCAAAACGACGCTCAGATATTGAATTACTCGAACGCATGTGGCAAATGGACACTTCTAAAATTCATGAGTAGATTCAAAGCAGTCTTACATTTGTATCGTTTAACATGGCAGCAATACTGTAAATTCCGTACCTTCTCCTGGTGTAGACTCGCAGATAATACTTCCGGCATGTTTGTCTACTATAATTTGGTAGGCGATCGCAAGTCCCAAACCTGTTCCTTTTCCAACTGTTTTAGTTGTAAAGAATGGGTCAAAAATTTTACTTTGCACATCTTCGGTCATTCCCATACCATTATCTGCTATAGAAATTGCTATAAAGTTTTTGTTTCTGAGTTCGGTTCTAATCCAAATTGTTGGGATAGTTACAGTTGTAATTTTATCCCCAACCCCTTCTAATACAGCATCGATTGCATTTGTAAGTAAACTCATCAATACTTGATTTATTTCTGCTGCACAACAAAATACCTGCGGTAATTCAACGTAATCTTTTATTACTTGAATATCTACCAATTTTTGTTGCAGAATAATCAAAGTACTTTCTATCCCTTCGTGTATATCAACTTCTTTTGTAGCTGCTTCATCTAAACGCGAGAAGTTACGCAATGATTTAACAATATCGCTGATTCTTGCTGCACCTTTCTCCATTGAATTCATTAGCCTGGGAATGTCTTCACGAATATATTCAAAATCAATTTCTTGGGCTTTTTGAACGAAGCTAGCTGAAGGTTCGGAGGTACTATCAATATAAATATCGATTAATTGTAGTAATGAATTAACGTATTCGTGAGTGTAAATTAAATTGCCGTAAATGAAACTAATCGGATTGTTAATTTCGTGGGCAATTCCTGCAACTAATTGCCCTAACGAAGACATTTTTTCGCTTTGAATCATTTGTAATTGCGTGCGACGTAATTCTTCTAAGGCATTTTCTAATTTTTGTGTTCTTTCGTTAACTCGCTGTTCGAGAGTGCTATAAAAATGGGCATTTTCGAGTGAGATAGCTGCTTGTGCTGCGATTAATTGCAAAACCTCGATGCTAGAATCAGTAAAAGCACCTTTTGCTAAATTATTTTCTAAGTACAAAATCCCTTGAAGATTACCACGATAAATTATCGGCATTACTAGCACCGATTTTGGTTGATAAGTAACTATATAAGGGTCTAAATTAAATTTAGATTGTGTTGCATCATCTAAAACTATGTATTTTTGAGTTCTTTCAACATAGTTAATTAAACTAATTGGTAGTAGGTATGAATCTTTGACAGGTATTCTTTGTAAAACAGTGCAATCATCTTCATCTCCTCGTAGCGAAGATTCGATAATTAATTCGTTCCGACTTCTGACAATAAAAAATACTTGTTGGGCACCGGCATTTTCTTTAACAATTTGTAATAGTTTATCAAGTAAGCGATTCAGATTTATTTCTTGCGATAGAGTTTGCGATGCTTTAACTACGGATGTAACATCTAAAGTCAAATTATCCGTGTTTGTTGAAGTCGATGTCATCGTCACATCAAAAGAATTATTTTCTTTAGCACGATGTCCTAAATAAGAATAATTTTTCTCCAATTGTTTGACTTTAGCAGTTGCTCCCCAACGAGTATATGCGTAGTAAGCTTTAGTCAGATAAGTTTGAGCGATTAAGTCTTTTCCTAAAGATGAGTAAAACTCGCTAGCTAATTCGCAAGCTAGTGCTTCGTCATGAATATAACCATTTGTTGATGCACCTTTAATTGCCATATCATAATAGTCCATCGCTTCGAGTTTATTATCTAATACTCTTGCTTTTTCAGCTTCGACTAAGTCATATTTATGTTTATAATTCATTGAAGCATAATGTGCCCATTTTTTCATTTTGTGTTGATTAGCTTCTATTTTTTCTAAATATTGATTGCATTGCGTTTCATTAAAAACTGCAAAATTTGCGAGTAAAGCGAGTGAAGAGTAGAAAAGATATTGACTTGATGAAGTTGTACCGGGAATTGTTGCTAAGTATGGTTCTGCTTTAGCTATATAACTAACTGCTTCGGTACAATTTCTAAATATGCAGGATAAATTTAACTTACTAATATATGTGAAAATTAAAGAAGTGTAATCATGGGAGCTTTGGAATAACGGTAGCATTTCTACTTCATTAAATACCACCCCAATTAAATTATTACCATTTGATACAACAAGATTTAATACATGTTGAGTAGTTATTTTATGAAGATTCAACGTATACTCTTGTTTCATATCTTTGATAAAATCAAGGTAAGTAAAACATTTGTTTTGAAGTTCTTCTAGATTGTTGCCACTAACTAATTCATGATTACAAACAAACATTGCACTCAAACAAGCCATCTCGATATCTCAACTTTGAATATTATCTTGTATTTGCTCGTATAAAGGTACAATTGTTTCTCGGATATTTTGCTTCCAAATTTGAATAAACCCATGAAATGTATATAATACTCTCGGTTTTAGAGAATTTGCATTTCCGTTATCTAAAAGCTTAATACTAAGTTTACCGAAACGAAATCCAGCTTCAATTTCTCCAAGAATTGCACATAATATCAGCCCGTAAATAACATATCCATAGGCTGATAATGGAGAGTTACCATATTGAATCGATAACTGCACCATTGTAAATGCTAGCGATGCATATAACTGAGGATTGGTGGCATAAGCTGGATAGGCAATTCTATTCATCATTTGCATTGCTGCCAGCATTTTTGGATCGGTCATTTCAGGCAAATTGTAGCAATCTTCAATATCTACTACTTGCGGTGGTGTTGACAATAAGTTGACATTTAAACTATTTAAAACCTCTAATCCTATTTCAATCGCTTCTATCAATTGGTTTGTTGCTACGGAGATTTGAATTTGTATCTCGTAAAACTTGACTTTCTCTACTAGTGTCATTGCTGATGAGATACCAACAGCACAAAGTTTTTTAGAATTTGCAAAATTACCGATTAAATACTCGGACTCTGCTGACTCAATATGAAGATTTAGTGCAAGTTCGTAATTATTTAACCAAGCATCATTTTCAAGTAGATGTAATCCTAGATTAAAATATTTTGCTGCTACTTCATAAGCTGCCGTTTTCTTTGCCTTGCATCCAGCCATCAAGTTTAATTGTGCTAATATAGGTTTTTCTAATAGTTCATTGTCACTATTAATACCTAAATTCATTTGATTCGTAATAACGAATATATTCTCATCTAAATCTTCGGAGCTAGTAGCTGCCAATATCAACCGACCAATTTGCAAATGGGTACTTTTCTTCTCATTTTCGGAAATCAGACAATAAGCAGCTTCTTGAATGCGGTCGTGTGCAAAGCAATATTCTAATCGCAAATCAAACTGGAAATTTTTGAGTTCGGTTTCAGCAAATAATGAAGGAATTTGGTATTCATTACTCAACGGGAAAATAAATCCTTGCTGTAAAGCTAACCATAAATTTTTAATAACTTCGGTTATTGATTTGTTTGTAACAGTCGCAAGTATATTTAACTTAAAAAGCGCTCCAATACAAGCAGCAATCTTTAAAATATTGACTGTTTCTTGCGGTAATTTACAGATATTCCTTACCATTAACTCGACCGCATTCAAATTAGTTATGCCAATATTATTTACCGATTCTGAACTCCAAGACCAACAATTTGCAATTGAGTCATATATAAATAGTTGCTCTTGGTGTAAGGTTTTTAAAAATTCTCCGAGTAAAAAAGGATTACCTGATGTTTTATGAAATAGTAATTTGGCGAGTAATTCTAAATTAGAAATATTCGCTAGCATATCTTGTAGCAGCTGCTCGATATGGTTCAATAACAGCGGTTTTAAAAATATATTTTGGATAACTTGACCGCATTCTTGAATTGCACTAAGTGTCTGAATTAAAGGATGACTCGAAGTAACTTCATTATCGCGGTATGTACCAATTAATAAAATAAATTGACTATCACGGTCACTCATTAAAAGTTGAATGAGTTTAAGTGTTGCAGTATCTGACCATTGCAAATCATCCAAAAAGATAACTAAGGGATGCTCGTTGGCAGCAAAAACGCGAATAAACTTTTGAAATACTCGGTTGAAACGATTTTGCGATTCTGTAGCTGCAAGCACTTGAACTTCAGGTTGTTTGCCGATAATTAATTCGACTTCGGGAATAACATCGATAATTATTTGTCCGTTATTATCAAGTGCTGCCAGTAATTTTTCACGCCATATTTGGAGTTTTTCTGAACTTTCTGTTAATAATTTTTGCATCAGCGATTGAAAAGCTTGAATCAAAGATGCATAAGGAATATCGCGCTTCAATTGGTCAAATTTACCGCTAATGAAATACCCCTGCTGGCATATGGGTTTATAGATTTCTTTGACTAGTGATGATTTACCAATACCGGAGTAACCGGAAACAAGTATTATTTCGCTTTGTCCTTGCTTAGTGCGTTCAAATGCTGCCAGAAGAGTTGCAACTTCAGCTTCACGTCCGTATAGTTTTTGAGGAATCAGTAACTTCCCGGTCGATGAAATATCGCGTTTTCCAAGTGTAAAATCAGGTATTGAACCTGTAGCTTTTAACTGGTTTAAACAAAATTCTAAATCAGCTTTCAGCCCTTCGCTACTCTGATATCTATCTTCGGCATTCTTTGCCATTAATTTCATAACTATACTAATAATCGACAATGGTATAGTTGGGTTTATGGTTTGGATGGGAATCGGTTGTTTGGCAATGTGCGAATGAACTAATTCGAGTGCGTTGTTACTAACAAAAGGTAGTTGTCCTGCTAGCATCTCATAGAAAGTTACACCTAACGAATAAAAATCGCTGCGATAATCGAGGGAACGATTCATTCTCCCAGTTTGTTCTGGAGACATATATGCAAGCGTTCCTTCGATAAAGTTGGTATTTATTGGTTGGGGTATTTCGGTTTCGAGTAAGCTTGCAATACTAAAGTCAGTAAGTTTGACTATCCCGCTCGTCGGGTTAATAATAATGTTACTAGGCTTAATATCTTTGTGAACAATATGATGTGCGTGAACTTCGCTCAGTGCTTGCGCTAATTGTATTGCGATCTCCATAAAATCTAAAAGCAATAATTGCCCTTTAGTTGAGAGATAATGTTTGAGGCTGACACCACCAAAATCTTCAAACACCAGAAACATGACGTTCGCACATGTTTCCAATCCCAGAACTTTGACTACGTTTGCTACATTTAACCCTCGTGCATTGCTATATTCATACTTGAGACGTGCGACTGCATCCAATGACGGGTATGCTTTTAGTACTTTGAGAATGACGGATTGTTGTTTTTGCTGCCATACACCCCGATAAATTACGGTGTTGACTCCCTCATCGATAACTTCTGTCAAGTCGTAACCTGGAATTATGCGACATGCAAACATTACTAAACCCACCCTTGGCTACTTACATTTTTGCTCCTCTTATGTTTCCCTAAATTTTGTTGAGAATTGAAATAGGGAGTAGGGAGTAGGGAGTAGGGAGTAGGGAGTAGGGAGTAGGGTAGGGGAAAATTAGGCAATAGGGGGGTAGAGACTAGGGTTCGGGAGAGTGGTGAGTAGAGAGTAGGGGCAAATATTCATATTTAACTTTTATCTTATGTGTTTTTAGACACGCTAGGCTAGTTGATGGTGCGTTACGGCATTATATTTTATCGCTTCGTTTTAGTTATTCCATGCCGTTACGCACCCTACTTTTGTGTTAATCTGGTGTTTTTGATGAGAGGGTGTGCGCTCTTGAGAAAGTTCAATCATTCCTCATCGGGATTTTCTAGTGGAATTTCATTTAGCTTTATCAGAAATTCCTCTACAGAACCTATAGTAATCGATTGTTTGTGAAGTTGTTTGAGTACATTTATATCATCTATTGCCTCAAGGCGATCGCTAACTTGTGGTGGTACAACTTCAAACCGCGTCTCTAAAGCCTCAACAACTGACTCACGACCCATTTTCGCCATCGCATCCCGTTCAAAACCTGTAATATAAGGCACTCGTCTTTCCTCCAGAATACGCTTAAATTCTTGCCTAAAGCTAGTTTCAAGTTTTTTTGGTAACACCATCATCCACTCGATTAAGCGGAACAATTCCAGTATTTGATTCTTAGTATAGCCGCGTTCATATAATCCGCGCACCAAACTCAATTTGGACTGCAAGCGCTGAGTAGGGTTGCCAACAGTTTCCAAAGTACTTAAATGCGCCATAATCAACACAGCAAATGGATTTGAAGAACGCTCTAGCTCACTGCTACAAATAATAACTAAGCCATTTTACAGAAGAATAGATACTATTTGATTTGTGAAAAATTAATTCAACCTCCCCTACTCCTGTACGGGCGGGGTAAAGAGCGCCCCTACCTACTCCCTACTCCCCTAATTACTGGTGAAATAAGACTGTAACTAACGGTAGTAATGCCAAGAGGAAATAATGCCAGGATTGATGGTCAAATTGGAATGATGATTCGGATATTGTTAACAATGCTTCGATGCGCTGTTCTAACCTATCCCCATGACTCGATGAACCTAACGCAGCGCATAAAATTTCTGAAGATAAAGTATGATTTGATACGACTATCAACAAGGATTCAGCTAGTAGTAGCGGGTCTACTTGCGATGCAGCGCGGGCATCGGCACGGAGTTCGCGCAACAATAATAGTTCTGACCACAATGTACCAGTATTTGGCAACCAATCAGTGCATTCACGCAACCAGCCCAGCCAGAAAAACCAAAAAGTATCGCGGTAAAAGTAATGTCCTTGTTCGTGTGCCAGTACTGATTCGAGATGTGCGGGTGAGAGGTTTTGCAATAAGCCTTCGCTAATGACAAGTTCGGGATGCCAAAAGCCGATTTGTCCGGCAAACATGGCTTTAGTATTTAATAACCGAACGGGTTGATTGTTGACAAGAACTAAAGGACATTTGCGTGTCGATTGTATAGATAATAAGCCTTGATAAGCTAATTTTACCAACAGGATTACGAACGCGAGCAAACTGCAAAATGCTAAAACGTAGCTGATGCAACCTGTCTGCCAGATACCCATTTTGCCTTGAGTACCCATGCATAATAAGGCGATCGCAGTTGAAAATATCAGCAATGGGGGAAAAACAAATAAAAATAGCGCTTGTCTTTGTCGCGCATTCCAACTACCTTGGTTCCGAATTTCCTTACTTACTGAGTATCTAATTAACAAAGCGGCTGCCAGCGCCGCACAAATTATGATTAAATGCATGATTTATTTTTCCTCCCTGGCTTTGCGTGCGGCAGATATGCGTTGGGCGATCGCTTGAATTTGGTCGCTGGCTGCGTCATCGAGACTGTCGGCAAATGCCGCGATGACATCGGGGTTGCCGACTGCGAGAAATCGCTGTAACTGTTCGTGCGCTTTGATTACATCTGCTTGCTGTTTTGTCAATAGCGGTCGCCAATAAAATGCCCGTCCGCACTTATCGCAAGCCAGCCAGCCTTTATCCGTGAGACGACGCAACACGGTAGTCACGGAAGTATAAGCTAGTTCGCGGTTGGGGTCAGCGAGAATGCGGTCGTGTACATCCTTAACTGTAGCCGAACCGAGTTCCCAAGTGATATTTAAAATTTCTGCTTCCAAGGGACCGAGCGAAAGCTGTTTGGGACGGTATTCGGGTAGAGGTGGCATGGTGATTTTAGGTTTTAAGTTTTAGCTTCATTAGGTCAAAGCATGTTAAAGCGGAATTTATAAAGGTAACTTATATACTTTTAGCATTTGCGAGCAAAATAATACAAACGTTTCGGAGTCAGGCTTTGAGCTATTTAACAAAAAAACTAATAGGTATGATTAAAAATTAATATAGCTTGTATCAGTAGCCCTCAAACACAAGCGTTGTAAGTTCCTGCTTTTTCCAGGTTACACCCCGACACTCTAACTAGTAGTTACTTGGGTAACGAGATCGGCGATAGTAATAAATAAGTGACACATTCAGGAATTCCTTGAGAATGCGACTCGTACAGTCAGGCGATGGCAATCTATGTGGGATTACTATTTACAATATCAATTGTGTGTGACTGCAATTCTAGCGAGTGATAAAACACTAGCTTAGAATATTTCTCGACAATATAAAAAATCAGGTGTATATAGAGCGTGAAGCTATTCGTTTATCACACTCCCGAACTTGCCCCAGAGCGCGAAGTACCCGAATGCGCGATCGCAGTTGACGTATTACGAGCAACAAGCACGATTGCAACGGTTCTATCGGCTGGTGGGGAAGCAGTACAAGTTTTTAGCGACTTAGATAAATTGTTCGAGGTCAGCGAACAATGGGACTCCGAAAAACGGCTACGTGCCGGAGAACGGGGTGGTGCAAAGGTTCCTGGCTTTGAGTTGGGGAACTCACCCCTCGACTGCACTCCGGAACTTGTACAAGGACGACGCTTATTTATTAGCACAACTAACGGAACCAGAGCTTTACAACGAATCCAGGATGCTAAAGCTGTACTTGCAGCAGCACTAATTAATCGTGCGGCAGTAGTACAATATTTAATCGATACGCATCCCGAAACTGTTTGGATTGTAGGTTCGGGTTGGGAAGGCAGTTATTCGTTAGAAGATACGGTATGCGCGGGAGCAATTGCTCATAGCGTTTGTCAACATACCAACATCCCGCTTGAAAAACTTGCTGGTAACGACGAAGTTGTGAATGCTCTAGCGCTTTACTCGCAATGGCAAGATAATCTACTCGGTTTACTCCATCATGCCAGTCACGGGCAACGCTTGTTGCGGCTTGATTGTCACGAAGACTTGAAATATTGTTCTCAAACCGACATTTTAGATGTTTTACCGATGCAACAAGAACTAGGAGTATTGAAAAAACACACCAAATAAATTTAAAAGGTAAAAATCTCAACTTTTATTTTTCAACTTTTAAATTACCCCTGGATAGCATCTATCGAGGGGTTTATTTTCCGTAAAACGTTCGGTTCTAAATCCAACGCCTGTTTATCTCAACTCACTGTAGTAACTACACCTACACTCTCATTTGCAAATCTATCCACTGCACAAACTGCATAACTCCCCGCTGACACTGTGGCAAAAGTTGTACCCTTACTCAATACCCTAGTTAGCGTCCAATTGTCCCCACTCCTGCGGTACAGCGTCCAGGAACGGACATCGCGGTTGTCACCGGGTTGCCAAGAAAGCCGACGATTGCTAACTTGGAGTCCAACTGGTGGGGCTGGTGGGATCGAATTACGCCAAGGCATAATCGGCGCGATCGCAGGCTGATTATAAATCGAACTTTTAAATGTATCGGCAATACCTTGGCGATTTTCCTGGATGGAACTCATGCTAAAAAAGATATTCCCCAAAGACAAATTATTCGCCAAATTCCGACTTATTTTGACTTGCTTCTCGATTTCTTCATCTTTCCAAGCTTTACCGTCGAGTTGTCCGATATTATTCCCGGCATAAATATGGCGTTGCTTGGTATTAATTTCTGTCCACCACTTTAATAAAACTGGGTAACTCTGTTTGATTTGGTCGATACGCCAGTACAGTTGTGGTGCTATATAATCAATCCAACCTTGTTCGATCCACTTTTTAGAATCGGCGAAAAGCACTTCATAAGCATCCAAACCCGCGATTCCGACTGGCTGACCGGGGCGGTAAATACCGAACGGGCTGATGCCAAATTTTACATATGATTTTGCAGTTTTGATACCTTGGTAAAGCCGCAATACCATTTGATTCACATTTTCGCGCCGCCAATCGTTCAAACTCAGCTTTCCACCTGCACCTTTGTAAGCAGCGTATGTTTTATTATCGGGAAAAATCTTTCCTTCAATGGGATAGGGGTAAAAATAATCGTCGAGGTGAATACCATCAACATCGTAGCGCTGCAACACATCCATGATGACATTGTAAGTGCGGTCTTGAACGACCTTTGCGCCAGGGTCCATCCATAATTGATTGCCCCACTGATATACGACATCAGGGTTGGTTACAGCGAGATGAGGACGGGCAAGGCTTCCGGATTTAGTCGAGTTTTTAGCGCGATAGGGGTTAAACCAGGCATGGAGTTCGATATTGCGCTTGTGACATTCGGCGATCGCAAACTCTAAAGGGTCATAAAATGGTTCGGGAGGCTTTCCTTGAGTCCCAGAGAACCACGCAGACCAAGGTTCTAATTGCGACCTATACGCTGCATCGCCTTCGGGGCGTACCTGAAAAATTAAGGCGTTGAAGTTAAGTTGTTGGAGTCGGTTGAGAATCTCAATCAATTCGGCTTTTTGTTGATCGGCAGAAAGTCCAGGTTTCGATGGAAAATCGCTATTCCACACGCAAGCTAACCAGCAAGCTCGGAATTCGCGGCGATGGCTGACACGGACTGTACCTGCGGGTGCAGGTGTTGGTGTTGGGGATATTGGTGGTGTTACGGCTGGTGTTGTAACGGGTTTAGCTGAGACTAAAAAATTTGAGGAAATTTTGGGAACTTCGCCAAGGTAGGTTAGGGCTTGATAAATAAATACTGTAACGTCAGCGCGAATTGCGGCTAAATTCGGATTGAGTAATTTGATATTTGGGTGACTCGATACCAGCTCGGCACTTGTGGCGATTGCGACTTGGTTTCGCGCATACCCAGGTATTTGTACTGCATCGTCGTAGATTTGTGGCAGTTCAGTTACCAAGTCTGGTTTGATTTTTAAGCCGATTTCTAAGCCCGATACTAGCGAAATAAGGACTTCTAGCCGCGAGATACGGTTGTCAGGGCGAAAACGACCATCGGGAAAGCCGTTAATAAATCCGGTTTCAAAAGCTTTTTGAATTGCTGCGGCTGCCCAGTAGTTAGCAGGAACATCCGTAAAAGGCGAATATTGACGCTTTTTCTGAATCTTGGTAAAAGCCTTAGTCAGAATTGCCGCATATTCAGCACGGGTAAGCGAGTTATCGGGACGAAAAGTACCGTTACCAAGCCCGGTGATTACACCACCATGAGCCAAAGCTTCGATAAATTGACGCGACCAATGATTTTGTATATCAGAGAACGATGTCGGGTTTGATACCATAATCACTCCGCACTGGGTTATTTTTAAAACGTCTCTGTTATTCTAATGTAGGGGTATGGCGTTGTGGGGTTTAGAGTGTAGGGGCAATATGGAAACAATTTTCCTAGTGGGACATCAAAATATAGAAAGTAAAAGTTAGGAGGTTAAGGATGGGTTTTGGTAAATGCAGTTGCACAAATATCCTTAAAAATATTCCTATAATTATTCGCTCCTATTTCCAATATCAATCAAAATGCCCTTACACCTGCTGCTAACCCCTACACCCCTAATTGAAAGTGCGTAAGCGTAATTGGATTTTTATATTATTTGCAGTTGCCTTGATAAGTGTCCTTAGTTTCTCATATATATCAAAGCGATCGCCGATTCTAGGCTGTTACTCCTGGGGATTTTCAGAGAAAACACCCAAATACTACATGCATCCGGAAAAGGTTGTTGTCAAACCTTGGTACGGACAACATCATGTATTTGCTATCTTCATGATTCCCGGTGGTTATCTCAACGACAAGCTATTTAAAGTCACGATTCCAGGAGAAGGCACATTTTGCGGGATTCTGGCATTTGGCGGAACAAAGGAAATAGAAGGTGTTGAAGCCAAGCCGGGATATTATTTGATGAAAGGATTATTAAATACTCGTAATGCGCTGTGGATAATATCTCAAGGGAAGAAAGAGGAGTTGAAACAAAAACAAAATTGGCAAGTCGGTTACTCGAAAATTAAAGAGTAAGTTGAAGGCACAAGAAAGGTGATACAGCAGTTTTCGCTTAATTAGACCACAGTAGGGGCACGGCATTGCCGTGCCC
>CAXTCQ010000009.1:38375-70694 GCA_964242965.1 uncultured Calothrix sp.
CCACACCTTTCACCCTTGATCCCATATATTAACACCCGCGTCGGGGCACGGCACTGCCGTGCCCCTACGACAATCTCGATTAACACAGTGTGTTCTATTCAAATAAAATCCGCTATAAGTTAAAAATCATGTAATTTACATATTAAAATTCAATATTCTGGCAAGCCTTCAATGCTGAAAATATTTTCAATATCCTGTGCGCCGTGCAGCACTCGGATAACATCGATGCCATTTGTGATGGGCAAATAAAAAATTATATAGTTCTTACAGGGAAAGCTGCGAAGCTCGTTCATCTATTCGTCACGTTTGCGACCCATGTAAGGATTGATGGCTAGAGTTTCGATTTTCTCGTTTAACTCCCTAAGTAATGCGGCGGCACGCTACATAATCAAAAATTTCATCTAGGTCTGCTTTTGCCTGTGGACGCTTGAGAATAATCGCCATAACAGTTTTAAGCTTGTTGTTTTTGCTTGGCCGCTAACCGCTGTTTACCACGCTGAATAATATCTTCCATATCCAACGGTGTTGCTTCGCCACTATCAATGCCTTTTTGGATTTTGGCACGTAAGGTTTGTAGTTTCTCCTGAAACATATCCCGTTCTTGGAGTAACCTTAGCCCTTCGCTAATTACCTCGCTTGACGAATGGTACAAACCGCTATCTACCTTAGCTAAAATAAACTGTTCCAGTTCCTGAGTTAGCGAAACGTTCATTGGTTTACCTTGTTTGCTTTTAACCTAAGTTAACTATTATATCAACATTCCAGCGATCGCAGCCGTAATGAATCCTGCCAACAACCCGCCTATCATCGACTTTACACCCATCCGCGAAGCGTCATGTTGGCGGCTTGGAGCCATGCCGGCAATTCCGCCGATGGTTATTCCAATGGAACCGATATTGGCAAAATTACATAAAGCATAAGTAGCAATAATAATCCCGCGTGGAGAAATTTGCTTTTTCTCAATCAGCGTTTTTAAGTCCAAATAAGCCAAAAACTCGTTTAAAATTGTCTTTTTCCCCAACAAAGCCCCAACTTGCATACAATCTTGAATCGGTACACCCATCAACCACGCTATCGGTGCCATGAAAAAAGATAAAATCCACTCCAAAGATAGCTGCGGTAAGCCAACGCGCACCCCAAACCATCCGAGTATTCCGTTCGCAACCGCCAATAATCCCAAAAATGCGATAATCATGACCGCAACATTTACCGCCATTTTGACTCCATCGATTGCCCCGGTAGTTGCCGCATCGATGCCATTAGCATAATTGCTTTTGACATCCATTTTGATTTTTCCGGCAGTGTCGGATGCTTCGGTTTCGGGATACATTAATTTGGAGACTATCAAAGCTGTGGGTGCAGTCATAAAAAATGCGGCAACTAAGTGTTCCGGAGGTGCGCCAAATGATAAGTATGCTCCCAGTACACCTCCTGCTACCGTAGCAAATCCGCCTGTCATCACCGCAAATAGTTCGGATTGAGTCATATTTGCAACAAAGGGCTTGACGAGTAATGGCGATTCAGTCGGTCCTAAAAAAATGTTGCCTGCGGTGGAAAGTGATTCTGCACCCGACGTTTTCATCGTTTTCATCATTACCCAAGCTAAGGCATTGACAACAAATTGCAAAATACCGTAGTGGTACATCAGGCTGATGAAAGCTGAGAAAAAAATGATTGTGGGTAGGACTTGGAAAGCGAAAAAATGCTCTTTAAAATTGTCGCCAAACACAAACTTTGCCCCGACATCCGAGTATGACAAAAAACTCGTGACGACATCACCGAGGGATTTAAATACACGTAAACCCCAAGGAGTTTTGAGAATTAGCAGTGCGAAAGCAAACTCTAACCCTAAACCCCAAGCGATAGTGCGCCAACGGACAGCGCGACGATTGACCGAAAGGGCGTAAGATATACCAATGAAAACTAGTACTCCAAGCCCAGAAATTGCTCGTTCCATTCATGACTCCAAAAATGCACCGCTCGAACTATAAGCAACAAAGAATACATGATAATGGACGTAGTGTTTGTATAATTAAGGTTATTTTTCGGAAAGATTGTTAATGCCACAGTATGCAACGTGTTAACTATCATTAAGCATTTGGGAAAAATAAATAAGCTCCCATCTCAAAAAAGAAGGATTCGTTATGTTGCAAGTTGCAGTAGGACACAGTAATGACCCCGATTCGCGTTATGCTGTTGCTGAAGTCCTAGAACAATGCCACAACTCGCTAGCTGGAAATCAACCGCAGGCAGGAATTTTGTTCGCTGCTATCGATTTTGACCATTCTTTAGATTCTCCACGAAATCAACCTTGCTTTTCCCGGAATTGCTCTGATTGGTGGCACTACTGATGGTGAGATTTCATCAGTACTAGAGTATCAGCAAGACTCATTGACATTGACGCTATTTTGTAGTGAAGAAATTGAAATTGCCGCAGGTATTGGTAAAAACGTTTCTCGTGACGCAATTGCGGCAACACAGGTAGCTGTCGAACAAGCAAAAGCTAACATTACAAGCACACCCAAATTGTGTTTGACAATTCCCGAAAGTCTTACTACTAGCGGAGTCGCTATTCTATCCGGATTAAAAATAGCTTTAGGAAAGCAAATACCGATTTTTGGTGGAACTTCCGCAGATGGATTCCGATTGCAGCGAAGCTATCAATTTTGGAATACAGAAGTTACAAGCGATGCCGTTACCATCTTGTTATTTTCGGGTGAGGTATTGTTCTCGCACGGTATTGCTCACGGTTGGAATCCCATAGGTATAATTACCAAAGCCGATAAAAATGTACTTCATGAAATTGATGGTAAACCCGCTATTGATTTTTACCACCACTATTTAGGCGATTTGCCTCCTTCACCCGAATATCCTTTGGCAATATTTGAGATCGGCGATCGCGACTTTTATCTTCGAGCAACTCCTGGAACTTATATTCCCAACTCAGGTAGCATCACATTTGTTGCAGATATTCCTGAAAATGCTCGCGTTCAAATAGCTGAAGCTACGCGCGATGATGTGTTAAACGCAGCGAAAAGTTCAATGCTGCAAGCTTTGGCAGCTTATCCCGGTAAAAAACCCACTGCTGCTTTATTTTTCATCTGTGCGGCAAGAGCGTTAGAAAAAGAAAACTGGATATTGCGAAAAAAACTCGAACGCATCGAAGTCGAACAGATACAGTTGGAACAAAACAATCAGCGCAAAGAATCGCTATTGCGAAAAGTAATTGACGAATTACAGCGATCGCAAACCCAAATCGAGCTTAAAAGAGCAGAACTAGAATCTGCATTACGCGATCGCCTAGCTGCACTTCGCGATCGCAAACGCCAGCAAGATTCATTACGCTTGATTATGGAGGGAACTGCATCGCATACGGGGGGTGAGTTTTTTCGCTGCTGCGTTCGTTATTTGGCGCAAGTTTTAAATGTTCGATATGCTGCCATCGCATTAACTATTCCTTAACCTTTCCAAATTGGAATTTACATAAAATAGCTCTTGTGGTAAAAAACGGGAGTCTAAATGTTCGCACTACGGCGAAATCAAAAATTACTGGCTTTAGCGCTGTCTATTGCTTTATTAATGTTTAGCTGCGTCCCAGCTAAATTACCATCATCTCGCGGTAATGGCATCAATATTATATTGATGATAGGTGATGGTATGGGCTGGGAAATGGCGCGTGCTGCTGCGGTTGGGAGTGGTGCGAAGATGTATAAGCAAGGTAAAGGACAGGGTTTAAACTTCCAAAAGCTATCTGGTTACACCTTGTCGAGTACCTATGGGACGATTATTAACGGACAAGATGGTAAGCTTTCTGCTGGGAATTCTGCACTTGATGGCACTAATTCTGTAACTGGTAAAAGTTCGGTTCTTCCCGGCTTTGTTTTCAATCCAGCGATTAATACTGATAATTCTACAGGTAATATTGTCGGTTACGATATTGCTCGCGGAGGTGCAAATCCTTGGACTCCTGGCAACGATAAAAAATATATCGAGCAAAATTACCCAGACTCGGCGAATACAGCTACCACTTTATACACGGGTGTTAAAACCTATAACAACGCAATGGGTGTAGATATTTACGAAAGACGGCAAACCACAATTTTGGAACAAGCTGCACTCGCAGGCAAATCCACAGGTTTGGTTACATCAGTTCCAATTAACCATGCTACTCCAGGTGCAGCCGCATCTTTCGTGAATCGACGCAGTAAATACGACGCACCTAACCCCGATGCAGACAATGTTCTTCAACAAACCCTGACAATATTTAAGCCTACCGTGTTATTGGGTGGCGGTCATCCTCTCGATTTAGAAAATCAAACCAATACAGGAGGAGTTTACAACTGGACTTATGTTACGAAGCCAACCTACGACGAGTTAAAAGCTAAACCGAATGATAATTCCTACGGCTACAAATTTCTCGAACGAGGTACAAATGCCGCGAAAACATTATTGGAAACAGCTAAATCTCTCGACCCCAACAAAAGAGAAAAGCTGTTTGGTTTGTACGGCACGCGCGGGCAAAATGGTAATTTACCCTTTAGTACGGGGGATGGCGACTACAGCAATACGGGATTGGGTAACATTTCCTTATTTGCTACAGCTGCAAAAAACAATCAAATTCCTGAAGTTGACAAAATACGCCCTTTAGCAGCTAACGAAACCGATGCTCAATTTATTGCTAAAGAAATCAACGAAAATCCCAAGCTTGCCGATTTAACTTTAGCAGCATTAACGGTTTTGGGAAAAGACCCCGATGGCTTTTGGTTAATGGTCGAAGGTGGCGATATCGACTGGGCTAGTCATGATGACAACATGGATAATCTCATCGGTACGGTGAAGGACTTCGATCGAGCTGTGGGGACGACAATTGATTGGATTAATAAAAATGGCGGTTGGCAAAAAAACTTATTAATTGTTACCGCAGACCACGACCACTACCTAACATTAAATCCCAATTTTCCGCAATTATTAAAGCGTTTTGGTGCAGAAGATTTAACTTACAACAAACATAAACCAGACGAAGCCGGACATTTTTGGGGTTCAGATGCGAGTATCAAATATGGGTGGGGTACTCATACTAACCATTTAGTACCAGTTTATTACCAAGGCGGTTCAGTAGACCTAGCTAAATACGAAGGTAAAAATGTTACTTTCATCGACCGTCCTCCCGGAGGTGCAGCCAAGAATTATTCAATTCCTGGTATCAAAGGTGCAGTAGACCAGTCACATATTTATCAAGTTATGTTTGAAACAATTAATGCACCTGCACCCAATACGTAGGCTTATGGCATCCTGACACGACAGGAATTATCAAAGTTATTGTTTTTGATTAGTGGTAATGCTAGGATACATTCACCAGGCTTTGATGAAAGCCGCAAAACGCGAAGTATGTAGTCATGTATTAATTCGACATGATTGAACGAAAGAATAAATCTTTTAAGCTCGATGAGCGAGTGTTAAAAGCTTTGGAGTCGCTTGCTATTAAGCGCAATGCTTCTGTAAATCGATACCTTGAGAACTTGCTGTTTAGCTATGCAAAACAAGAAGGGGAGATTCCCCTTGATGCCATACCTATAGGTGAAAACCGTGGTGGCAAGCGTCCAGGGGCTGGACGTAAGGTTGCTTCATCCGAGGCTTCGATTTGATGCTTCAAGACCCGGACAACCCCTATGAGGAATGGGAAGAGACTGTACGAGCATCAACTTTAGCAGCGGCACAATCAAGATGCGAACTCATTGCTAGTCAATTCCCTCTCACGCAAATCATCAACGTCACCCAAACGACAAAAAACCCTAACAAAAACGGCACATACAAGTTTATTTGCTGGTTTAGAACGGAGATAACGACTTATGACAGCAGCACTAAAATCGACAATTGAAGGAATTAAGACCCATTACGGCGTTCCAGAACAAGGGAAGCGTTTTCTATCGGTGAACCTTGCTAATTTAGATGTTGCCCAGATAATGGAAATTGCAAAGGAACTAGGATTTAAGCCCGAATTGGTGCAAATACCATGTCTTGCACATACTGAAATTCATGCACTGCTGTGGCACGGAGCGATCGCAGATACCCCCCCAGATTTAGAGGCAAAGTTTGATGAACTGGCTACAAGGATAAATGCCGATGCTATCCGTTACGCTACTGGTGGACGAGTGACACAACGGATGACTATCCATTAGTTGTTGCGCTATTTTTAACAAAACGACGTAATTGCCCATCCCGAATAAAGGGTTTTGCCTTCAAAAACGCAGTTCCACTTAAGCGTTTTTTGACCAGTACGTTCTATCCGCAATAGAGCCCAACCATATTTCTGCTCCGTTGCATAACATCTCCACCGCTCGGTTACTGCGTGCTAGGAGATATTTTCTTGTTGATGTCGCGTATCAGGCTTGCCGCCTTCGTCCATGCCCTTGTCAAATACAGGTACTTTGTACCCATCATATTAACAAAAACATTGGCACAAATGGTTTAACCTCGCAACACCATTTTTTCAACGGCGCAGCAAGGTAGCTCCTATATTTATACCAAGTTCGGCTAATTACTTATAAATAAAATATACGTTTGTAGTTGTGCAAAGAGCGCTCTTATGACTACACGTAGCCTTAAAGCGCAACTACGAGCCTAATTATAAGTGTTTGACCGAACATGATAGTATGCATGTTTATAGTGCAAAGCATACCAATTGCAGGAATTTCATATTTGTATCACCATTACCCAATCGGATTGATTTCTCCAACAAATTTCAATAAATCTACCATCGTAAATGTACCTGGGGTTTGGGCAGGTAAAATAGGTGTCCAATCGGGGTTACGTACCAAAAATGAACTGCTATCTCCTTCCAAAAGTCCAATAAATACTTCGGCTAATATACGGCTTCCCACTTGCCCTAAACGCTTTCCTTGCCCTTGAATTTGTGCTTCTTTGAGGATGTAATACCACAGCGGTGACTCAATATGGAAGTTGTTCTTAACAGCAACTGCTCCATCTACTCCGGTGGACAATTCGGCTCGACTCAGCGGTTGCAACTTCATAAACCGAGCGACACTTTGACCCGATGGTAAACCCATACTGCGACCGCGTAACAAGTTTCTAACTGCCAGCGATTTAGGTTCGGGAACATTCGGTAAATTTTTCAATGGGTCAACGAGGAATGGATCGAGTTTGCGGCTCAAACCAACTGGTACAGTCGAGTCAATTTCAAAGAATCTTCTCCAATCAATAATCCAGTCGCTAGGGATGGGAATATTGGCAAAGTCTCCGAATTCACCCGATTTGGCAGTGAAACGAAACAGTAATTCTAAAGTTGCAGGTGTGACTCCACCAGGACGAGGTGTAAAAACGCGATTGTAGTCATAAGTAGCACGCACCATACTGTGACCGAGACGGTAAGCTGCGACTGAAAACTCAACGGGAATAAATGCTTCTTGTCTGAATTTGAAGAAGCGTCTACCCCTGGTAAATACCATCTCTAGCTGATTTTTATCGAGAATGCGAGTCAAGAAATCGTGGAGGATTATCCATTGATAGTGCCAAATTACTATTTCTCGAGCTTGGATAAAAACTGATTTGTCAGTGGAAGTTCTAGGCTTAATGCTGCCGTCTCTGATACCTGCAACGACTTTGTTGTGGAATTTCAAAAATGCTAAATGTAGTTGAGCAACAATCAGGTTTTCGTCGTTGCGCGAGTCGCCAATAATAGCTAAAGTGCTCGAAGCACGCGGTAAGTCATTTGGCAGTTGAGTCGCAATTGAAGGATCTCCTGCTCCTGGTTCGGAGTTTGTTGCACCAATTAAAAATAAATCTGGGTCATTAAGTTGATAGAGATATGGTTGTGTGTCGGGACCGGAACCATAGATACTATCGAGGTCGAGTCTGGGGGTGCGGAAGTTTTGTACAGCCAAGGGATCGACAAGAGTCTCTTGGAGAGTGCTGGTGTCGAGGGTGATGTCATGGTCGATAAATTGACCCAAATAGGTGAAACCCGCAGGAACGTTGATATTGTCACCTGCATCCGTGTTTGGCGTTGGGTCGTTCATTGCATTACCCAGTTCGGTCAAGCTTTTTACTGATGGAGTAAAGCTTGGTAGTTGAGGGAACATTCTGCCGAATTTTCCGGGACTCACCATTTCACCTGGTGGTTGATTTTCACCTGTACGTGCTGCAAATCCGTGACGGCTAGCCATATTAGTTATCCCTTTATTGTTGAAGTTTACTATCGGATAGAAAAAAAATTAATTCGTATCTATCTGTAGTATTGTTTGAACAATAAAATTTATGCAGTACCCCTGAGTGTACTTTTTTGGATAGCATCACCTTCGCAAATTTCGCAGCCCGTGTAGCACTTAATATCAGGCTCGCTCAAAAACAACCCCGCGATAAATTTCTGCAATCGGCAACTCGATCCCAACTGACTCCAACCGAATCGATTGCTCTAAGTCGTTAAAGTCACTCAGCAACCAACCTTGAGCTTGCTTACTATAGCGTTCGACAAAAGGTTCATCCTGCTCAACTAATAAATATTCACAAAAACTAGGAATCGATCGGTACATGCGAAATTTACTTTCGCGGTCGTAATCTGCTGTAAAGGGGGATAGCACTTCAACAATTAGGATCGGATTCAAGACTTCATCGGTGCGATCGCCATTCAATTGCGGTTCACCATCAAAACCCATTACGTCTGGATATAAGCCACGTTGATGAGCGGGAATCCATAGCCGCAAGTCGCTGTTAATTGGCTCGAATTGAGTATCGCGTAGAAGAAACTTAAGAAAGGCAAAAATATTACCACTAATACGGCTGTGGTTCAGCGAGCCTCCGGGCATGGGTACAATTTCTCCATCACGATATTCGCTACGTCCTTCTGCTTTTTCTTGCGTAGCACGATATTCATCCAAATTGTGGCGACGCTCAACGCTAGTAATCATGGGCCGTAACCGATCGAACTTACTCTAGGGCAACAAAACTATTTTGTCACAGATTTGGGGGAGCATAACCAATCAAAACTGGCAACTGACGACCATAACCAGTTTGCTTTATTCGTGCCGACTTACTTATCTAACAGGTTTTAATTATACGTAACCCACAAATAAATTTTTCGATACTGATTAGATACCTATTAAATTGAAAGTCCGCGCTCAAATAACTGTTGTTATTGTTACCATTTTTGTAACTAGGGATAACTTTAATCACATTCAGCTTTTCTCATAAATCCCCAAATCAAAACACACTATCGACTAGTCGCGCTTTCAATTACTCAAAAGCTTTTTGGATAATCATTATCCAAGTATTACCGTGCTTTCTTTATGAGAACAATGCATCGCAATGTAACAATTAGACGTTTTTATTAAAATTTGTTGCAGACTATCGATCCCGTTGCTAGCGTATGCAAGTAAGGTAGTTTTTGGTAATTTCCTTTACAAAGGAGGTACATTATCCATGCAAGACATTGATTTTGGTTTTACACTCACTAATTCCGCTATCGATATGGATTATTCGGTCGAGTAAAGGTTATTTATTCTGCCGCACCAAAGGTAAAGGCTTTGAAAGTGCAATTTTTAAGCTCAAAAGTTGACCAAAGCTTAAAACTGTCAAATAACCCTGTTCTTGACATTTGTCTTCTGTAATTACCAGATTACTTCAATTAGCGAACAATTCGACCGAAAAACATTCTTAAGCTTTAACTGATTGCACGTTGCGACAACGGAAATGCCACATCGCACGGGTGGGGGTAATCCCATGCAACTATTGCGATGGTGACAGGTAACCCCGCACACCATTTATATTCCGTTGCGTCTTTTGGCTAGCTAATTGCAATTCCACACTCAAAGAACGCACCAAAATTGTTCTTGCCTAAGTCTTGTGTAAATCTCTACAAATCATCCCGATAAAATTACTCGGCAGTACAACCAGTCCGGTGACACATCAATCAAGGTTATAACTATGGATATTCAAGGAAAAACTGCTCTTGTGACTGGAGCATCTCGCGGTATTGGACGTGCGATCGCGCTCTCCTTAGCAAGGCAAAAAGCGAAGCGCTTGTTGTTAGTTGCTCGAAACTACCAACGTTTAGCCGAAGTCGCTGCGGAGATTGAAGCATTGGGTACAGAAGTAGTACTTCTGCCATTAGATTTGACGCAAATAGTCGAAGTGAATATTGCGATCGCGCAAGCTTGGAGAGATTACGGACCGATTGACCTACTTGTTAACTGTGCTGGAGTCGCACACCAGACTCCCTTCTTAGAATCGAAGCTCTCGCATGTCCAAGAAGAACTCGAAACTAATCTAGTGGGGATGTACTCTATCACTCGTCTAGTTGCTCGACGTATGGTCAGACAACGACAGGGAGTTATCGTCAACGTTTCGAGCTTGATGGGCAAAGTCGCAGCTCCGACAATGGCAACTTATTCTGCCACCAAATTTGCAATCGTCGGATTCACTCAAGCTCTACGTGGTGAACTAGCAAGGCACAATATCCGCGTCTTAGGGTTATTACCATCCTTGACCGACACCGATATGGTGCGCGATTTACAATTGTTTCGCTGGGTTGTACCTATGACTACCCAACAGGTAGCAGATGCACTCATTACCGGATTACAGCGAGATTCATCAGAGATATTGGTAGGATGGCAAAGTCATCTAGCTGTGTGGTGCAATCGGATTGCTCCTTGGTTGCTGGAGAAAATTTTATTAATGTCTGCCCCATTACCTGTCTTACGACAAAAATATTACCCACAATTACGTAGAGCAGAAGCAGGTTCGCGGTAAAGTCAATACCAAACAGAGGAATGGCATTGTAGTGGTCTGTGTCATTAATTTTGTTGGATGTAGAGACGCGAAAGAGAGCGTCTCTGTAAGGGTTTTAACGCCTAACTAACCCCACTAGTAGTGGTCTATCTCATTAATTTTGGAAATGTAGAGACGCTTTAGTTATAGCGTCCCTACGTCTGTTATTTGTCTAAGGTTACAATCCCATTACTAACCGATAATGTGCTTCCAACTGAGCAACACCTTTTGATTTACGCGCTCGTTGCCACTCACTATGCTTAAATAATTCTTGCCGCAAGTTATCAACATCAATCGTTGTTACTTTACCTTCAGCAACAATTTGCTTTCCATTTACCCAGGCACTATCTACTATATTCGTAGGGCGACCGAGAACTAATAAACCAATTGGGTCTGTACGTGGCAACAGCGATAAATTTGTCAAATCATATAACACCAAATCAGCTTTTTTGTCAATATCTAAAGACCCCAATTCATCACCCATATTTAACCCAATTGCACCACCCAAAGCTGCCATTTCAACTGCGAGGCGCGGTGTAATCCAATGCTGATAATCAAAGTCGGTTACGTTATGTAAAATCGAACCGATTTTAATCGCTTCGAGTAAATCTTGGGAGTCGTTACTTGATGCACCGTCGCAACCAAAAGAGACATTTACCCCAGCTTGACGGTATTTCAAAATTGGCGCAATCCCGCTACCTAAACGCAAATTGCTAAGGGGATTATGGACAACAGTCGATTTAGTTTCAGCTAGAATTGCAATATCAGAATCAGTTAAATGAACGCAATGTGCTAGCGATGTTCGGTAATCTAAATAGCCAATGCGTTTGAGATGTTCGACAGCAGTACAGCCATATTTTTCTTGGGCTAATTTTTCTTGCGCTTTGGTTTCGAGTAAATGCGAATGTCGGCAAAGGTTATATTTTTCGCTTAACTCGCTACATCCTTTAAATAAAGCATCGCTACAAAGTTGGATACCAGTAGGTGCGACTGCAATACTGATACCTGTTTCGGGATGATGAAATTGCTTAACTGCTGCTTCGATAATATCGAGAGTTGCTTGGGTAGAACGAAAATAAGGTTCGTAGCTTTGTTTGGTATCTCCACTGGGAATCCCCGCTGCAAGCGACTCATCTTGGATGAGAGGAGCAACAACCGCACGAATCCCAACTTCCTGATAAGCTTTAACTGCTGTTGCAATGGTTTCAAATTCCTTTCCGGGAATTAACACTAGATGATCGACAACCGATGTACCACCGGAAAGTAAGGTTTCGACCGCAGTACCCAAAGCGCTGAGGTAGACTTTTTCGAGATCGAGTGGTGCAAAATCGTAAAGTTCGGCTAACCACAATTCGAGGGGAAACATCGACATTATCCCCCGCTGCCACATTTCCGATGAGTGAGTGTGAGCGTTGACAAAACCAGGAAGTAAGAGCTTATTAAGAGCGTTTACTGACGTACCAACTGTATCAAGTTGAGGAGATATTGCAGTAATTTTTCCATCTACAACCGTTACAGATTGTGCATTATAGTCATTTTCTGTGGCAATTAAAGCATTCTCAATGGTGAAGTTCACAATTTTATCCTTAAATTAAATTAAATTAGGGAGTAGGGAGTAGGGTTATGAGTTATAAGTTAGGAGTTAGGAGTTATAAGTTAGAAATTATAAGTTAGAAATTAATAAATTACCCTGTTTTCCCCCACAACCCTACTCCCCTTCCCCCATGAATTTACCGCTTCGTCGATTAGGAATAGCACCAAACGCTTGGACAGTTAATCATGCGATCGCAGATATTTCTCGTCCGAACCTAACTCCACAAACAGCTATCTTATCAACTGAAACTAAGACTTTGCATCTCGATTTGGCTAAAACTGCGATTCTCGTCATCGATATGCAAAACGATTTTTGTCACCCCGATGGTTGGCTAGCACATATTGGTGTTGATGTCAATCCTGCCAGAAAACCTATTGAACCGTTACAAAACTTATTACCCGCCCTTCGAGAAGCAAATATTCCAGTTATTTGGCTCAATTGGGGCAACCGTGCGGATTTGATGAATATCAGTGCTAACGTTTTACATGTATATAATCCTACTGGTGAAGGCGTAGGTTTGGGCGATGCATTACCCAAGAATGGCGCACAAGTATTGATGGCAGGCAGTTGGGCAGCAGCAGTTGTAGACGAACTCGAACAGCTTCCCCAAGATATTCGCATCGACAAATTCCGGATGAGTGCCTTCTGGGATACCCCTTTAGATAGTATCCTTCGCAACCTGGGACGCACGACACTATTCTTTACAGGTGTTAATGCCGACCAATGCGTAATGGCAACATTACAAGATGCTAATTTTTTGGGTTACGACTGCGTGTTAGTCAAGGACTGTACTGCAACAACTTCACCCGAATATTGCTGGTTAGCTACCCTATATAACGTTAAGCAATGCTTTGGTTTTGTTACCGACTCGCAAGCAATTGGTAAGATGTTAACCACTGAATGTTAAGTATTTTTTCGCTTACCACCAACCATTAAGCAGGAGATTAAAAAATGCACGTTCAAAGTTGTGTAATTCCTGTTATTAAATCTCCCAAGGATTACCAAGCATTTCGCATTAGTCCCGAAGACACCAACCGACTGGCAATTATTTTTGATACTGTTAGTGCCAATACTTCATTAACTTGTTGTGTAGAAATTTTTGATGTTGGTGGTAAAACACCACCAAATCGCCATCAATGGGCAGTAGAAATGTTTTTTGTTCTCAAAGGTGAAGGTGTAGCCCTTTGTGATGGTAAAAGTATGCCGCTTAAAGCAGGAGATAGTTTGTTAGTGCCGCCTACTGGCACTCATTTAATTGAAAATACAGGTTCGTCGCGTTTATATACCCTGACAATTATGGTTCCAAATGAAGATTTTTCCGAGCTAATTCGTAGCGGTATTCCTGTGGAATTAGATGAAGAAGATATGATAGTGCTAAATCGAGTCGCACCGTAATTTTTGTTAAAGGTGAGAGAAATATTGAAAATCTATAAGTACCAAACGCGCATCCCCGACTCTTACGAAGTCGGGGATTTAATTTCAAGCAAAATGATATTAGGATTAAACCGCAGCACCTACACGAGCTTCTTTAAGGTAAGCCAACATTGTGTCAGCGTCGGAAACCTCGAAGGGATCGATTTCACAGTTGTCTTCGTGACCATCTTCTACAAAAATCTTTTCAACATCGCCGTTGTTGACTACCATCGAGTAACGCCACGACCGCATTCCAAAACCGAGGTTTGATTTGTCTACCAACATCCCCATTCTGCGCGTAAATTCGCCATTACCATCGGGTAAAAGGGCTACTCGGTTTGCACCGATGTGTTTACCCCATTGAAACATTACAAATGCGTCATTGACCGATATGCAATAAATTTCGTCAATTCCCTGCGCTCTAATTTCGTCATATAGTTCTTCGTAGCGCGGTAAATGTGTCGAGGAACAAGTGGGAGTAAAAGCCCCTGGTAGTGAGAAGACTACAACCCGCTTGTTACCAAAAATCTCTTTCGTAGTCCGGTCTTGCCAGCGGAAGGGGTTGGGACCTTCAACTGATTCGTCGCGGACGCGGGTTTTGAATATTATATTAGGGACTCGTTTGATTACAGCCATTTTTTTCTTCCTTACTACTCGTCATCGTCAATTCTGACACGAACTTTTGTTTAGCGTTCGCTTCTATAAGTCAGAATAATTCTGATTTAAGAATATTTCAATAGTTATAATTACCTATTTTTCAGAATATGTCAAATGCTTGAGCATTAGTTAGGAGCAAGGGGTTATAATAAAGAGCCAAGGTAATTAGTGCTTGAGTACCCATATGCAACAGCAAGCTGACGCGATTGTTCAAATCCTGAAATCAAAAGGTTTGCGGGTAACTCCTCAACGGTTTGCCGTGTATGCTCACTTGCGTGAGCGTCAAGACCATCCCACAGTTGAGCAAATTTTGAGTGCATTAAATCAAAACGCACCAGTATCATCGCAAGCTACTGTATATAGTTCGCTGCAAGCGTTGCGAGAAGTAGGTTTAGTGCGAGAAGTGCTTTTGGAAGAAGGTGTATTGCGATACGATGCAAAGGTCGAACAGCACCATCATTTTCACTGTCGGCAGTGCGGTTATATTGAAGATATCGCTTGGGAAGCTTTTCCCGATATTAATTTTAATGGATTGCGCCCAGGTTTAAAGCCGGAAAGCTGTGAAGTCACAGTATATGGATTATGCTCGAATTGCCTTTGATGCTCCTGTCTGCTGATTCTATACTTCTTTGAGCGATCGGCTGAAACTCAGCAATATTTTGAACAGTAGCCGCACTTACTAGTAATCCTTTCAAAATAGACAAATCTTTTATTTTATTTAATATTTGTATGCAATAGTCGGGTATATACGCAAAACGTACTTCTAAAACCGACAAGACATCTTCACGCGCTGTTTTCAAACTACCTTCTAACATTACGTCCTGAAAATAACGTGTTAGTTTCAAATCATCTAATCCAAACATAGCCTCTAACTCCTGTCTGCTTAATTGTGGAAACTTGTATACCAGTATTTTATCGATTAATTACAAAATTTTCTCTTGTACCTGAGCATCGGCAATTTGCGTTCTAGTTTGTTCCATCAATTCCCTAGCTTTTAAGTTCAAATAAAAGACTAGGCAAAGTTTGAAATAACTGGTAAAAAATGGTATCGGTTCTCATTTACACACTAGGACTTAAAAATCACTTATACATTATTAGATAATCTAGTAATAGTGAATTTCATTAATAAATAAATCTTTAGGTAAACATTTTGAACTAGAAATAACGTATAATTTATAACAAAGTTCCAAATCAGATTCCCGACTTTGCAGAAGTTGGAAATTTAAGCTTTTCAACGTGCGAATGTTAAAATGCCCGAAACTTCGTTAAAATCATCACAGTGCGCTAATTAGGAATATGACCGCGAATATTGCATCGACTCCGCACAATTTTTTGACCGATTTAGAACAAGTAGCAACCGCATTTCGAGGTGAATCTAAAACCCGTCCAAATGCATCAGTTGTAGTTGATGCACTTCTGCAAGCTGAGAAAACCGCTAAACAGCAACGAATCGCATACCCATATGAATCATTACTAGGTAAATGGCGATTGTGTTTCGCTACGGGAACTCGTAAAGTTAGAGAACGTGGTGGAATCGTGTTAGGTAAAGGTTTTTATATCCCGAAATTGTTTCCAGCATATATTTCGTTTAGCATTCCCGAACTTGCCAATTTAGCCGCGAATCAAGGAGAAATCAGCAACCAGATTCAGTTGGGAACTTTGTTATTAAAATTAACGGGACCAGCGCAATATTTAGGTAAGAAGAATTTGCTCGCGTTTGATTTTACACAAATGCAAATTAGTTTGTTTGGTCGGACTATTTATAACGGTAAGATTCGCAGCGGCAAGAATCAGGATAATAATTTTTATGAACAATCGATTGCAAAGTTACCCTTTTTTGCATTCTTTTTAATTACGGAAAATTTCATTGCTGCACGGGGTCGTGGTGGTGGTTTAGCGCTGTGGATACGCGAAAATTAATCAGCTAGCTATATATAGGAATCCGGTTTGATTTTTGGAGCGTGTAGCAGCAGTACTGAGAGTTATTTAAAATTAAATAGTAACCTTATATAAATCATTCGTGAGAAATCAGATCCCCGACTTCGCAGGAGTTGTCGGGGATCTGAGTCTTTGGGTCTTTGGTAACTTGTGTATAATGCAAAACTTAGTATTTAAAATCATTAACTTCCTTATCAAATTAAAATTTCCTAAAGTTGAAAAAATTAGTACTGAAACATTAAGTCAGTGGCAAGCAGACGCAAGTAAAATACAACCGTTATTACTTGATGCACGTACAGAGTCCGAGTATGCAATTAGTCATTTAAAAACTGCAATATCCATAGATTTAACTAGGAAGGATTTTTCTGATACACTAGATATTTCATTTGATACACCGATAGTTGTATATTGCTCAATTGGATATCGCAGTGCAGTAGTTGCCCAAAAGCTACAACAAGCAGGCTTTTCGCAAGTTTTTAATCTTAGTGGTGGAATTTTTGAGTGGGCAAACGAACATAGACCGATGTTTCAATTAATATCTCAAAAATTGCAGTTAACGACATTTGTACATCCTTATAATCGGACTTGGGGAAAGTTGTTGAGGGAACAAAATAAGAGAAAATAGAAGTAGTGCTTTGATGCATCTTAAATTTACCCTGCATTAAATAAAGTCGATGTCGAGTGTTTCGATTATTATTCCCACCTTGAACGAAGCGAGTAGCTTAGAACGGACATTACGGCAGTTAACTGTACTCAATCCACTAGTAAAGGAAATTTTTATAGTTGATGGAGGAAGTAGCGATATGACGATTGCGATCGCCAAACATAGTTTACACTTTTTCCCGCTATCTGTAGACGTGCAAATCATCGAGTCAGGGAGCAAAGGACGTTCGGTTCAAATGAACTGCGGTGCGAAAGCTGCTAGTGGTGATTTTCTTTGCTTCCTTCATGCGGATACGGGAGTACCTGACGATTTAACAAGCTTGATTGAGAAAACTTTAGCAAATCCAGATGTCGTTGGTGGTGGGTTTATTTCCTTGATGATGGGTACTCAAACCACCCGGTGGGGTGTGTCGCTTCACAATTATCTCAAAACCTATTATGCACCTTTAATATTTCGTCCTCACTTATTTATGAAAGGATTGCGTTTACTTTTTGGAGACCAAGTTATATTTTGCCGTCAAAAAGAGTTTTGGGAATGCGGTGGATTTAATGAAGCATTACCAATTATGGAAGATGGGGATTTGTGTTTGAAACTTTCCCAAAAGGGACAAATTCGCTTATTAAATCGTATTGTCACCAGTTCCGACCGTCGTGTTGCACGTTGGGGTGTTTGGAAAGCGACTGCAATTTACCTTTATGTGGGAATTTTGTGGGGAATTGGTGTTAGTCCTAACTACCTCAAGAAATTTTACGAAGATATTCGCTGATTGAGATTCCAATCATAGTAAAGGTATTTAATTGGGGTTGATGCTGTTATTGGTAAGTCGCTGTTTAAATAAGAGCGAATGTATTCTGGTATGGTCGGTGCAACCTTTAAAAAGTCTTTTTCATACCATTTAAAAATTTTGCTGCAAAAAAGAATATTATTTTCTTCGTCATAGCAAACTTTACTAACATCGTTGATAAAGCGACTCGCATCGTCATCTAACTGCTGCTGAATTTGTTCGGGGTAATAAGCACCATCGCGCAACAAAGGACAACCAATCGAAGCGCAAACAATTGCAAAATGAATTCTTGGTTCTTCTAATTTTTCTCGAAGAATATTGTTCTCAATTTCACCTAAACTATAAAATTTGCCTCCGACATTATAAACTCGACGTTGGAAAAACCAGAGAAAACTCAACCAATTGGGAATTCCGAGAATTTTCGGTAAAATCGACTTGATGGGGTATCTTTCGAGAATCGCTGCAACCGTAAATGCATTATAGAGGTTAATCCATAATGCTAATTGCTCGGAATTACTTAGATTAGCTTCGATTTCCGGTTGAGAAATAGTTGATAACCAATTTGTCAGTTTTTGCGGTTGGTCTCGTTTCCATGCAACGTAGTTGACACGTCCTTGTTTGTCAACATACTCCCGAAGTAAATTATCCCACGGTGTAAAATCAATGGAATTATTCACAATTCACACGCCTTTGATTAAAGCAGTACCCATAATTGCTAATTTACCTCACAGTGGCTTATTTGTTCCTGATGATATTGGCAGAATTATGAGTCAACAACATCTGGCAACTTTGCCAAATAGCGATTGGCATTTAGATAAGCTGTATGATTTTTTACCGTCGCTAGGTGTGACAGTTATGCAAGCAAATTATAATCGTTATGTTGTCGATTTAAATCGTGAAGCCAAAGAACCGATAAGCGGTAATTTTTGGTCTTCTCCAATTCCCCTGCAAACTGCTTTTGGTCAACCTATATATACAACTGACCCAGAATTAGAAACATTAAATCGGCGAATTGATGAGTTTTATTTGCCTTATCACGCTCAACTTCGGCAACTGATTAATGAGAAATTAAATGAATTTGAAAAGGTTTATTTGCTTGATTTACATAGTTTTAGCGGTTTGATTAACGACCAAGTTTGTTTAGGAAACCAAAATGGCAAAAGTTGTTCAGAAAAATTTATATCCCATGTTGAAGATAGTTTTATTAGTCAAAGGTATCAAGTAGTTAAAAATAAAGTATTTAATGGTGGATACATTACTAAATATTACAGTCAAATTCCCAATGTCGAAGTTTTGCAAATTGAAGTTAGATATCAGGTGTATCTTGATGAGAGTCAGATTGATAAACCATTTATACCTGATTGGAATGCACACAAATTTCATTTAGCAAAAATCAAGTTTCAGCGAGTTTTCGCTGCAATTGTTAGTCAACGTAGGGTGCGTTAGCGCAGCGTAACGCACCATCTTATTATTTAAAAGCGTAACGCATGAGCCACGAACAAACCACAGAGGACGCGAAGAACACGGAGAAATATAGTCAGGAGAGGTATTTTGCCTATAGATAAGAAGAAGGTGCGTTACGATGAACGCTAACGCACCCTACAATTTATCTAATTTATATTATAAGTTAGTCTTTTATTGTTAAGTAGGGGCATTTTTCCATAAAAGTAGCAGATTTCTTAATCGCATCAGGGTTATCAATATGTTCGGGTGTGGCGCAAATTACACCGTTCAATAAATCATCGAAGCCGTAGGGGGCAAAAAATTTCCATTCACCTTGTTGATTTATTCGTACTCCTACAGTTGTCGCGGTATGCAACCAATTACTAATGCCATCTTCTGCACTTATATAGGTTTTACGGCCAGAACGCCACCGAGCAAAGCTGGCTTGATTTTTAACATCAAATTGATGATTTGGAAATTGATTTACAAGATTATATGAGGCTGCAAGTTCTTGGGAACGATTGCCATTGATATCAAAGAAAGCAATATCAAAGTCTTTAATAATGAGTTGACATTCGTCGCCAAAAATAGCCTTCCAAACGGTGTTGCGAACTGCACCACCAGCTAACCACCAATTGGGAAGATTAAGTTGGGAAATAGCGGGTAATACTTGACCAACTGGGGAGGATGATAATATTCGTTTTAATTCTAACTCTTGAGTTGAAAAGATCGGATTCATGATAGTTCCCCTATAGCTGAAGCTTTTTGACAACATGGCTTCAAATTATTAACATTAAATTATCAGTTTTTTCATGAATGTATGACCCTTAGCCTTCGCAATATTTACCCACTCTCAGAATTTCAGCGCGGCGCAAAAGCCTTTTTGGAAAAGCTTAGAGTCACCAAAGAACCTATTGTCCTCACCGTCAATGGTAAAGCATCTGTGGTAGTTCAAGATGCCCAAAGCTATCAGGAGTTGTTAGATAGGTTAGAACTTTTAGAGGCAAGCGCTGGGATTCGCAAAAGTCTTGAGGAATTCTCGCAAGGCAAAGGCATCCCCCTAGACGAAGCATTCCAGCAACTGCGAGCAAAATAGTTTTATTGAGAATAATCTATTTTTATTAACCAGATACGTTTGCCTTAGCTTCAGAATGGAAGAGACATTATCTGATTGATCCATTCCTCAGCCGTAGATGCTTCCCAAACTAAGATAAGCGCATCAATAGCTTCGCTAATTGGCAAACTTTGAGAAATAATCAAAACGCCGGAACTAGTTTGCGATATGACAAACTGACCAAACTCAATTGGCATGGTCTTACGATCGTGTGTAACAAGTACTCTGCCATCTTTTGCTGCAATTGCCAAAACAAGTGGATCTTTTATGCCTTCAAGTCCTGCTTCATTGGCTGACTGAAAATCAAGATTAGGTTGCCTACGTATGGCTCCAACTACAATTGCTTGTCTGAGGTCAGCATCGGCTTGGAATCGAACTTCCGTCATACCCCGTCTTTCTTTCGAGCTTGAGCCGCTTTTAATTTTTGGTATAGAAGTGGATTTTTTTCTCTAAAGGACTGTTGCAATTGTTGAAATTCTACTTCGCCTTTTTCTAAGTACGCATCAACCATTTCTCGGTTAGCGAGATAGAAAACGATCGCGCCATACACCTGTTCTAACGAAAGTAGCGGGAAATTTTGGGCAATGCCTTCGGGGGATTCTCCATTCAAGAAAGAATAAACGACTGAATCGAGGGAAATGCGGCTTCCTTCGATCCAATACCCTCTGTTACGTTGCTCGATATATTGCTTTGCTGGGGTTGGTGCTAATGTCATAGGGCTAGTAGCCGAGCGCTACCTCAATCTTAAACTAACTTTACTTTCTCAAGCAGCTGGTTTGAGAAAAAAGTAACTAGTCATTGCGACACCAATACAAATAATAAAACTACGTACCCATGCAGGATTAACTTGACGCGCTACAAATGCACTTCCATAACCACCAATTAAAGCACCAATTGCCATCAAAATCGCTGGAAACCACACAACAATACCCGCAATCATAAAATGAAGTAATGCAAAAGCATTCAAACAAGTTGCTAACCAGCTTTTGAGTGCATTCATCGCGTGAATATTTTTGATCCCCATCATCTCGAAAATGGCAAGCATGAGAATTCCACCACCCCCACCAAAGAAACCACCGTATAGTGCGATCGCAAACTGAAATACCACAACCAACCCCATCGGAATCTCGAACCGACTCAGCAACCAAGCATTAAATTGTTTGCCAAATGCAAACAACAATGTCGCTGTCAGCATCAAGTAAGGAACCATATTTGCGAAATCAGATGAGGAAGTACGCAAGAGCAACTCGGAACCAATTATTCCACCCAAAGCGCTAGTTACAGTCAACAGCAGTAACTCCCACCGTCGAATCGACATCTCTCGACGGTAAGCAAAAGTACTTGCAGCAGTACCCACCCACATCGCTGCTGTATTCGTCGCATTCGCTTGTATGGGTGGAATTCCAGCAAATATCAACGCAGGAAACGCAATCAACCCACCTCCACCTGCAACTCCATTTATTCCACCTGCGATGATAGCAACAACGAACAAGAATAAATTTGATAAAAATGATTCTAATGTAAAATGCATAATTCTTTATTCCCTACTCCCTATTCCCTACTTTCTTAATTCTTAATTGCAACTATCCGAAGTCGTTGATAGTCAGCATTCCAGACACCATCTCGATATAATACGGGTTGCAAAAGCTGTTCAACTCTATCGAACACATGATTTTGCTGTTCGATTGATTCTGATAAAAACCGACTAGCAAACATTTTCAACCAATTTCTTAAACCTGCATCCCCCGAAGCTAATGGAGTTGGACGTTTGAACAATACCGCGTAAATCACTTCAAAACCGTGCTTTTCTAAGCGGGTTGCGTAATCAGCGACACTGGGGAAATACCAAGGAATTTTGATTGACTTTATGCCAGTTTCATGTACGGCAATATTTAAAGCTTCGGCGATCGCTTTGACGTTACCCTTGCCGCCAAATTCGGCAACGAAACGTCCTTGAGGTTTGAGTGCTTGATGAATGCAGCGAATTACTGCTTCGGCTTCGGGTATCCAATGGAGCGTTGCATTAGAAAATACTGCGTCAAATTGCGTATCGATTTGAAATGAACGGGCATCGGCAACTGCGAATTCTAAATGTGGGTAGTTTGCTTTTGCTTTTTCTATCATCGCCGTATCGGCATCGATGCCCGTTACAATTGCTTCTGCTTGGGCAATTTGTGCTGTTAATTGTCCTGTACCGCAACCTATATCTAATATTCGCTCTTTTGGTTGTGGGGATAATATTTTTAACAAGTCTTCGCCGTATTTCCACACAAAGGCGTGTTTGCCCTCGTAGAGGGCTGTGTCCCAGTTGTTCTGAAGCATGGTTTTATTTCTTAAATGCGGGTATTTTCTGAAAAATTCAGATTTATCTCGTTTCTCTATGATTTATGACTTCTATATGTATGAGGTTAAACAATATATGTATGCTTGTCCAATATATTTTTTAGTGTCTATTAATATCTATAAAATATTAATTGACGGGTTTTGTATTTTCGATTGCTAATGGGTATGTTGGGGAATCGATCTGTTCCGATGTGTGGGGGCGGGTTTTTATGTATTTTCGATTACCAACGGGTATGCTAGTGAACCCGCCCCTACCATTCCCCCCTTTCACCTCTATTGTGTGTATGGAATTACGACATTTGCGTTATTTTGTTATGGTTGCTTCTGAATTGCATTTCGGACGGGCTGCGGAACGGTTGCATATTGCTCAACCTCCTTTGAGTCAGCAAATTAAACAATTGGAAAATGAACTTGGGTTTGAATTGTTTCGCCGGACTAAGCGCAGTGTTGTGTTAACTGAGGCTGGAGGGGTATTTTTAAGTGAAGTTGAAAAAATATTTTTAAAGTTGGAACAAGCCATACAAATTGGACAGCAAGCGAGTCGCGGTGAAGTTGGAAAATTGGTTATTGGTTTTGTTAGTTCTGCTGCGTATAATGTGCTGCCTGATGTTTTGCACAAATTCCGTAATGATGTTCCGGGTGTGACGTTGGAGTTGCACGAGTTGACTACTGATGAACAATGGAAATGGTTAAGCGATCGCCAAATCGATATCGGGTTTGTTCGTCCTCCAATTGATGAAGTTGCTTTTTGTACGGAAACGGTATTTCGAGAAGCTTTGATTGTGGCTTTGCCGGAAGGACATCACCTTGCAAATCAAGTTGATGTGGCAGTAGATTCACTGAATAAGGAGCAATTTATTTTATTTCCTAGATGCTTTTCACCCGGTCTTTATGATGCGATTATTAGTGTTTGTCAGCAGGCGGGTTTTAGTCCGATAGTAGCGCAGGAGGCGATTCAAATGCAGACGATAGTAAGTTTGGTGGCGGCGCAGATGGGTGTAGCAATTGTTCCAGCTTCGCTTCAGCGGCTTCAACGGCAGGGGGTGGTGTATAAGGCGATGCGCGAGTCGATGCCAGAGGTGGCAATTAATGTGATTTGGCGCAGGGGGGATATGTCAGCAACTATACAGCAGTTTTTGGAGGTGGTTCGGAAGGGGGAAAGGGGGAAAGGGTAAAGGGGAAAGGACAACTGACAACTGACAACTGACAAATGACAAATGACAAAGGACAGGCAAGATGCCTATTCTACGGATAGTATTAAGATCAGTTGTCAGGATGGCAGTGCGATGAAAGTTAACGAGTGGGAAGAAGTTACTAGCGATGCAGCAGTTGCTGAGGCTGCGGGTTTGACGGATGAACAGTACCGTCGAAAGATGCAGCGACGCAAGGAAGTTCAAGAAAAACGCATAGCTGATGCTATATCGGAAAAAGGTTTAATAATTGTTAACACTGGTAACGGTAAAGGCAAAACTACAGCAGCTTTGGGAATGGTAATGCGATCGCTCGGTCACGGCTATAAGGTAGCGATAATTCAATTTATTAAGGGTAGCTGGGAACCGGCGGAAAAGAAGGTTTTGAGTATTTGGGAAGAACAATTAGAATTTTACGCAATGGGGGAAGGCTTTACCTGGGACACCCAAGACCGCGATAGAGATGTCGAAAAAGCGACTGCCGCCTGGGAAAAAGCTTTAGAATATATTCGCAACCCAGAGTTTCAAGTTGTGTTGTTAGATGAAATCAATATCGCCCTTAAACTTAATTATTTGAAGGTTGAAGATATTCTTGCTGGTTTGGCACAAAAACCGCCTCAAACTCACGTTATTCTCACGGGTAGAGGCGCACCCAAAGAACTGATTTCAGGCGCTGACTTGGTTACAGAGATGACTTTGGTCAAGCACCCATTCCGCGACCAAGGGGTTAAAGCACAACCAGGTATTGAATTTTGAACAAGTGTAACCGAAGCGAAGGCAGGTTTGGTAAAGGGATGCTAGCCGATGGGATGATTTTTTCATCAACAGCCACTCAGGTCTATCCGATGGGATGATTTATTTTTCATCAATAAGCAAGATGATTGTGCTACACCCCTACTCCCTTAAACTCTTACAGCTATACACCCTTTTTTCTACGATGCAATCTATAATTGAAGCAATAAATACTGCATTGTATAATAAATTATCAAGTTAGCATCTCGTTTGGGTAAAAACAATGAAAGCTATTAGTTTTGCTGCCTTAGGAATTGCGGTGGCTATTATCGGCTTTAGAACTCCAGTTCAAGCACAATCAACGAGAACACCCAACTCACAAGGGGAAGCATCTTCTTTAAGTGGAACTTCGCTAATTGGAATTGATAATAGAACGGCTGAGGATGATTTTTCAAAGTTTTTTGGAGTAACTAATTCTGGAAATACTTTATTTGGAAGTAAGACCCAAAATAATACAGCTACGCCAGTTAGGTTTAATGAAACATTATCGCTTCCAGATACTCAGATTTTCCTACAACCAGGGCGAGAACCGATGAATGGGAATGATGGCGCACAAGTCCAAGTCGATTTAACCAGTTTGGATCGAGAACCAAAAAAATAAATTCCGTTTTTGACGCTTAAGGAGGGGTCACAAAGAGTGCGAAAGTTACTGTAGAAGCTTTCTTTCGTATGGCTCCCTCTTACCCTTCTAATTTCCATCAGCTTGGTTTTGCCACCAATCTTCATTAATTTTTCTCAGTTCCATTTTGCTATTAATATGCAAGCAATCGGGATTAATTGGCTGATTTTGTAGTACTAAGGGCTGAGATATAAAGTTTAAAATTTTGATTTTTTTTACTTTGGAAATACTTGACTTTCGGATAATATTAGCAGCATAATTTACATTTTTATGAATCAAAGAGAATAGAAATGATTTAATTACACTAAGTTCATCTTTTAGATAACTACAATCTTTAACATAAGCAACATTAAATTCAACTATTTCTCCATCTAAATGGGGGTTGTATTCGCAGAATATTAGCCTAAAACCCCGCTCAATTAGCAAACTGTGAATTTCTGGAAATAATGGAGCGCCAGTATATAATTCTCGTAATTGAGTTTCTAAAAATATGCCAACTACGTTATCTAAAGTAGACAAACCTCCTTTAAGAACTCTATGTTCAGCACCTTGAAATCTATTTTCAAAAAGTCGGGTTTTTCAACATCAAAGTTTTGGGTAAATAGATCGAGCGATATAGTCTCGAAATATAAATATTGTAAAGACATAAGTAAATAGGACTTACGCATTGACAAAAAACAGTACTTATGTATCTTAAATAATGCCATCACTGCTAAGGTTAGCAAAAATATGCTCACGTACAACTGTGAACAGATTCCTTTGTACTTCATACCAATTGCTAATTATCTTTTCAGAGCGCATAAACTCCAATTTGACAAAGGCTTTAAGTGAGCAAAATATGTGAGTTTTGATTGCATAGCTATCTCTAACCATGAACCGACAAATTCCACATACTTGTTTTACGGGATGAAAGGTTTCAATGCCCCAATGGGTATCATTAATTATGATAAATTCACTTCTAGTTGCCTCCTTGACTTTTTCCCCTCTTCTTTGTCATATATTCTGTAATTGATTGGAACCAAATTCCCGTTAATGTCACTGTAATATAACGTGATTAAATTTAAGCCAATAAGAGTTTTATGCTATTTTGCTGACCAAAAATAACCGATTAATTCAGCATTTTTTGGGTTGCTGTAAATCTTTTCTATTACTATATCATTTACACTCAGTATGCCTCCTACCAGGTTAATTATTTTCTCTATTATGTCGAATAAATCTTTCGGTTCATATCTCTCTCAACAAAAAGCGATTTACACTATCGTGTGAAACGTCTCCCAATATCTCTGCTAACCTACTGCACCCCCCAAACTTTGGCTCCGATAACAAAAATAAGGTGTAGATGTCTAGATTACATTGCGCTGTCGAGGATTTAGTAATTTCTCTGATTGTCCAATACCTGTTTGTAGACGACCCATATTTATCAATTCACTATTTTGTTATTCTGTCAATGCGTAAGTCCTAAACTATAGTAAAGCCAAAAAAGACCTCTTCAACACGGCTCTGAACTTAATCGACTAAAAAACCTTTAATATTGCTGCGTTCAGACATCCTCCTAAAGATAGAAATAGCGTTTTTTATAAGTTAAACTGATAAATATATGTATATTGATAATAACTAGCGATATTTGGAGTCTTGCTAAAGCCGTTAATTCTTGTTACGTTGAGTGGTTAGCTCGAAGGTAGTTTAGACCTAGAAGCGGCGACATAGCTAAGTGGTAAGGCAGAGGTCTGCAAAACCTCTTACTTATTTAAAGACAAGAATATTAGGCTCATAAGTGAGTTTGTTTACCTGGCCCATTACAATTAAAGATAACTGGTTATAGGTCAACTGGCACCGTTTATTTGTGGACGTTATCGTCATTGACACAGCGCTTCGCTATTGCTACTGCGAAAGGTAAAAAATCTTTATATATCAAGCTTTTTGCACCTTTTTCCTTTCCTTTTTCCCTTTACTCGATCAGTATTGACAGTGGATTGATTGGGATGAAAAATATTTTGCTCCATCTAAGCTAACTAATAATTGTCCACCCAAAACTTTAAATGTTCATCTATTTGCGGCTTTGAATCAAATTTATTTTCCCCATATTTTGACTTATGCCGTTTAATCCCTTCGTCAATTCTTAAATTTAGAATTGCCGATTAAAAATACCTGAACTAGTTGGAAAATCACAAAAACTGGTAATATAAATAGAGTTACTGCCAACAAAAGCAGATGAGTTCGTATGATGTACATGTACATGCAGTAAAGCTCTATTCATGATGAATAAAGAAGTTAAGTTAATATTATCTTAAACTAAAATAGTGTAATTTACTTGTGATTTACCATGCCGTCAGAACTGACTAAAGTTGGGACTATCTGCCTCAGAACATTTACAACAAGCTCTTGGAGCGTAAAAAAAGCCATTTTCTCAGATCAATATTTCAGTATATAGCATAATATTTATTTGTTGTCAAGAGGCATAATTACTTAACCGTTATTTTTAACGAAGTAATACATGGTCGAAATTGGCTAATTCCAATTTGGCTCGAAGATTGTGTTCTTCCTGAAAATATATTTGCCAATAATGTCGTAGATTTTAGAGGGATATCTAGACATTCTTATTCTTTTCAAAAACTAGTGAACAGGATTAACATTAATGGTAAAGGAAAAAGCTGATTTGCTTAAAATAACTAAGCGAGATGAAGATTATTCTCGTTGGTATCTCGATATTGTGGAAAGGGCAAAATTAGCGGAAGAGTCTGGTGTTCGTGGTTGCATGGTAATTAGACCAGAAGGATTTGCAATTTGGGAGAAAATGCAGCAAATTCTTGACTCAAGGTTCAAAGAAACTGGACATACCAATGCTTACTTTCCGCTACTTATACCTCTAAGTTACTTTTCTAGAGAGGCAAAACATGTTTCTGGTTTTGCTAAAGAATGTGCTGTTGTTACTCACCACAGACTGAAAACAAATGAAGCTGGAGAAATTGTAGTAGACGATGAGGCGGAATTAGCCGAACCCCTAGTTGTAAGACCGACTAGTGAAACAATTATCTGGTCAACCTACCGCAGGTGGATTCAAAGTTATAGGGATTTACCAATTCTTTTGAATCAATGGGTCAATGTTTGTCGCTGGGAACTAAGAACCAGACCTTTTCTGCGTACAACAGAATTCCTTTGGCAAGAAGGGCACACAGCCCATGCTACTTTTGATGAAGCTGAAATTGAAGCTAGGCAAATGCTGGAGGTTTACAAAACCTTTGTTGAACAATATTTAGCCATACCAGTTGTTGCAGGACGTAAAACGGAAAATGAGAAATTTCCTGGTGCTACACATACATATACCATTGAAACAATGACGCAGGACAAACGAGCAATACAAGTGGCAACCAGCCATAATTTAGGAACCACTTTTGCTCAAGCATTTGATGTCACCTACTTATCTGCCACAGGAACTCAAGAATATCCTAGTGCTACTAGTTGGGGAATCACTACCAGATTGATCGGAACTTTAATTATGGTTCATTCAGATGACCAAGGCTTTGTTTGTCCTCCTCGCATAGCTCCTTTACAGGTAATAGGTGTACCAATTTATCGCCAAGAGATAGAAAAAGAGCAAGTATTCACACGATTCCAGGAATTACAGGAACAATTCAAAGCTGCTGGCAAATTTTCCTTTAAAGTAGATACAAGAGATAACCTCAGTCCAGGGTTCAAATTTAATGATTGGGAGTTAAAGGGTATACCTTTACGCTTGGAAATGGGACCAAGAGACTTAAAAAATGACAATGCCGTACTAGTTCGCCGTGATACAGGCGAGAAAATGACTGTTGCTCAAGGCGATTTGGAAACACAAATATCCAATTTACTAGATGCAATTCATAATAATTTGTTTGCTAAAGCAAAAGAGTTTCAGCAGCATTATACTTACTCCGTATCCAGCTACGAAGAATTTAAGTTAAATATTGAGGAGCGGTCAGGATTTTACATTGCTTATTTTGATGGTACTCCTGAAGATGAAGAAAAGATTAAAGAAGAAACCAAAGCTACATGTCGTTGTATTCCTCTTGAACAATCACAGGAAGTCGGTCAATGTTTTTACACGGGTAGAAAAACAAATCAGCGATTAATTTTTGCTAGAGCTTACTGAAATATTATGTGACTTTTGGTATGAAGTACAAAGAAATCTGTTCACTTTAGTTGTACGTGAGCATATTTTTGCGAACTTTATACCAATTTAATATGAGGCTGCAACAAATTAGATCCCCCCAACCCCCCTTTTTAAGGGGGGTTGGGGGGATCGTGAAGTGCATCTTCATATAGAAATGGTATTAGTAGCGATGGCATTATCTAAAATCCATGAATGGTGCTTTTTGTCAATGCGTAAGCCCTAGTAAATGTATAAAAAAATACATTTACACGAATCAAGCTTGGTAGAAACGTTAAATAATTTAGTAGGAATTGTATTAATTTTTACTTATGACTAAAAAATATTTGCTGTGATGGATTTTTATCGTTTGCTTGTACCGTTTGAATCGTGTTACTAGCGCGAGTTAAAATTGCTAGAAACAATAACACCAAAATTGCGATCGCGCTATAGAAAACTGGTTTGTTTATCGATTGTGTATTTTCTGTTTGAGAAATTTCATTACCATCAGAAATAATTTCATCTCTAATGAACGAAGTCCATTCGATCCCACCATGCCACCAAAAGCCGGATACATTCAAGTCGTTCAAACGTTGAAATTCTCTATCGTAAACGCCACGTTGTTTTTGTTCTGACATGTTCTTTCCTCACTAAATGTTAATACCTATTGACATATATAACTAAGCATTGATAAGGCTATTAATTGCTGTATTTGGATGCAAATAGCCTTGGTGCTACTCTAGTTATTAGGGACAAACCGAGCAATCTATGCAGTTTTTACAGCTTCAACAAACCTAAAAATGCAATAGTTAATAAATCTTTAGATAAGTTGATAGATAATTGAGCTTGCAGGTTGAGTACCGCAAAATATAGAAATATAAGTACATAAAAATATAAATATAATGTCGTGACAATAAAAACTGTTAGTCATGCGATAGCTTGTCTGCTTCGATATGTATAATAGGATGCTTTTTATGAAGTACGGGTAAGGAATTAACCTGTGTTCTTATCAGGCGTAGCGCATCCTGTTAAAATTAGACCTTTAGAGAGAGGAGGGCAACAAAGATGACTCGTGTTATCATCGTGCGTCACGGTCAAAGTTCGTACAACACGCAGAAGCGCATTCAAGGACGTTCCGATGCGTCGCAGCTAACAGAAAAAGGTCGTAACGATGCAAGTTTGGTAGGTAAAGCCCTCAGCAATATTTCATTTAATGCGATTTATAGTAGTCCCTTGCAACGGGCAAAATCGACGGCAGAGGTTATTTGCAGCGAAATACAAGCTGTTTCCACTCACCCAGCAATACAAACATCGGACCAACTTTTAGAAATTGACCTTCCTGTATGGGAAGGAATGATAAATACCGAAGTTCAAGAAAAATTTCCTACAGAGTATTGCACTTGGCACGAAAATCCGGAAAAATTTGTGATGCAAGTTCCCACCGAGTCAGGAACAAGCGAATATTTCCCGATTTTAGCTTTATACAAACAAGCACGTAGTTTTTGGCAAAAAATCTTACAGCGTCACCAAGGCGAAACAATACTTATAGTTGGGCATAACGGTATCAATCGCGCCCTGATTAGTACGGCGTTAGGAATCCCAGCATCCCGCTATCATTCGCTTCAGCAATCGAATTGCAACATTACGATTCTGAATTTTTCTAGTGACTTAAATGACACAGTACAACTCGAATCGTTGAATCAAACGCAGCATCTGGGTGAAACTTTCCCCTCCGTACGTCCGGGACATGAGGGAGTGCGCTTGTTGTTAGTGCGTCATGGTGAAACCGAGTGGAATCGTCAAGGTCGATTTCAGGGACAAATTGATATTCCCCTCAACGATAACGGCAGGTTACAAGCACAAAAAGCCAGCGAATTTCTATTAAATGTGGCAATTGACTTTGCGGTATCGAGTTCGATGGCACGTCCGAAAGAAACTGCCGAAATTATTTTGCAGCAACATCCTCATATAGAATTGGGACTTGAAGATGGTTTGCGCGAAATTAGTCACGGACTGTGGGAAGGGAAATTTGAAAAAGAAATTGAGCAAGAATTTCCTGGAGAATTAGAAAGATGGCGAACAATTCCCCAATTCGTGCAAATGCCCGAAGGTGAAAATTTACAACAAGTTTGCGATCGCAGTGTCGCTACATGGCAATCTATAGTACAGACCGCACTCAACGAACAGCGGCAAATCGGTTTAATCGTTGCCCACGATGCGACAAATAAGACCTTACTTTGCCATATTCTGGGATTATCAGGTGAAAATTTCTGGAATTTCCGCCAAGGTAACGGTGCAGTTAGCGTTATTGATTATCCCTCTGGCTTAAATGGTCTTCCAGTTTTACAAGCGATGAATATAACTGCTCATTTGGGTGGTGGTGTACTCGACAAAACCGCAGCCGGTGCATTGTAAACTTACATTCTCCACCTTCACTAGTTATGACTGAATTATTGCAACAAGCGCGAATTATTGACCCTATTTCTGGAACTGACAAATTAGCAGACGTGTTAATTCAGAATGCTGAAATAGTATCAGTTGCTGCCAATATTTCAGAAATTCCTTCAAATACCGAAATTTACGATTGCCGGGGATTGATTCTAGGAACGGGATTAGTAGATTTATATAGTCACAGTGGGGAACCAGGAAACGAAGAACGCGAAACCGTAGATTCGCTTCTACAAGCAGCAGCAAGTGGTGGATTTACCCGCATCTGCATTTTACCCGATACATCTCCCGCAGTTGATAATCCGGCAATGGTGACGCAGTTGCAAAAGATAGGACAGGGGAGGCAAGGGGGACAAGGAAGCTACTCTTCTCCCTTCCCCCCCTCTCCCTTGTCTCCCCCTTCTCCCTTGTC